>JAZNLC010000001.1:0-11597 GCA_045578895.1 Faecousia sp.
ATATTTACATCCTTTTTTTATCATGGTACAATATTTTATATCACTACCTGAAAAGGAAGCGGATGCCATGGATACTACGCAGCGAACCGAGGCCAAAAAGACCTATAAATATTTTGCTTTTATCAGCTACAGCAGTGACGACCGCCGCTGGGCAAAAAAGCTCCAGCGGAACCTGGAGCAGTACCGCCTGCCCGCCCGGCTGCAAAAGCGTTACCCGGAAGCACCGAAACGGGCCTACCCCGTTTTCCGGGACGATACCCACCTGGCAGGTTTCAAGGTTTGGGCCTCGCTGACGGAAGAGCTGGATGACAGCCAGTATCTGATCCTGCTGTGCAGCCCCAACAGTGCCGCTTCCGAATGGGTCAACAAGGAAGTGCAGTATTTTATCGACCAGGGCAAGGAAGATAAGATCCTGCCGCTGATCATCGACGGCGAGCCCTATGCCAACGATCCGGCAAAGGAATGCTTTCCGCCCGCTCTGCTGCGTTTGCAGGATCCCTCCCGGGGTATCCGGGTCCGCTCCCAGGGCTGGCGCAAGGCCTACTTGAATATGATCTCCACCCTGCTGGGTGTGGACTATGACGAGCTGCTGATGCGCGATCAGACCCGCCGGACGCAAACCGGTATCCTGCGGGGTGCTGCCGGTGCGGCCGCGTTGGCCGCTGCCATCACGGTGTTTTGGGCCTTTACGGAATTTACCTCCTATTACAACGCCTATACCCTGCGCAACGAAGCGCCCGTGGGCATCTACAAGATGTCCCCGAAAGAGCGGGCCCATGCCAGCGAATACTACCGCTTCACCAAATACCGCGGCGATGTGATCCGGGTGGAGTGCGTCAATTCCTACGGCACCGTCATTGAGCCCGTTATGACCAACGCCTTCACGGACTATCCGATCCTGGAGTTTGATTATAACAACCATCAGGTAACCGCCGTGGTGCAAAAGGATGCCACCGGCAAAGTGATCGCCAGAAAAGAGATCCAGCACAACCCGGACACCAACGAAATGGCGATCGATTTCCATTCTCCCTCCAACAATCTGGATTCCCTGTCCCTATCGTCGGATATGTCCGCCTATACAGTCGGCGACCGGAACACGGATAGCAAAAGCGAGATCATCCGCCTGCGCAACACCTATGACAACGAGGGCCGGCTGATCCTCTCTTTGTACCAAAAGGACAACCGGGGTACTCCCGCCTGCGACAGCAACGGTGTGTATGGAAAAGCCTACGAATACAATGACCTGGGTCTGATCCGGCAGGTGTACAACCTGGACGAAAACGGTCAGGTTGTCAATTCCAAATACGGCTGGGCCAGCGAACGGTATACCTACAACGAAATGGGCGATCCCATCTGCTCGGAAATGTTTGACGCGGCAGGCAACCGGACCCGCGGCCTCTTTGGCTACTACATCAATTATGTCTTTTACGATTCCTACGGCAATCCCATCCGCTGGGAAGCCAGAGACGGGAAAGACCGGCTTATGTGCACGGAAAAAGGATATGCCGTGCAGCAGATAGAGTTCAATGACGCTGGTCTTTATTACAGCGCAAAATATTTGGATGACCGGGAGCAGCCTGTCTGCAGCACCGAGTTCTACCATGAGCTGCGGTTTGATTTTGACGACCGCGGCAGGGCCACCGCGCAGCATTTGTTTGGCACCGACGGTCAGCCGGTCTATTCTCCCACCCTCGGTTTTTCTTCTACCGTACAGACTTTGGATGAAAATGGCCGCCTTCTGGAGCAGCATTATCTGGACACCCAGGGAAACCCCTCCTATTGTCACCAAATAGGCGCCTGGGGTCTACGCTGCACCTATGATGAAAACGGCAACCCGCTGACACTCACCTCACTGGATGAAAACTGGGAGCCGACCGTAAGAAAAGACGGCTTTGTTACGGAATACCACCACCGCAATGCCGACGGTCAGCTGATTCGGTGCGAGTTCCTGGATGCAGAGGGAAATTTGGTGCGCTGCGGCAGCAATTACGCCGTGGTCGTAATGCGCTATGATAACTCCGGTAACCCAACCGATATCTCCCTTTTGGACGAGCAGGAGGCACCTTGCCTCAGCACCTCCGGCTATGCAACGACTAAATTAAGCTACGAAAACGGCAACCTGGTTTCCGCCCGGTACTTTGGCATCAACGATGATCCTGTGCTGATAGAGGGTGGGTATCACGAAAGCCGCATGGCCTATGATGAAAGTGGCAACTGCATCCGTCTGTCTTTCCATGACGCGGAAGGCAATCTTTGCTGCAGCGAGGATTCTTTTGCCGTCCAGGAGCATCGTTATGACCGCTACGGCAATGTGACGGAGATATTTTACCTGGATGCCAACGGCGAGCCACTGCTCCTGCAGAGCATAAATATCTATAAAGTTCGCTTCTGCTATGACCAAAGCGGCCGTCAGACCCGGATGGAATACCTGGATGCCAACGGCAACCTGGCGGAAAACACTTCCGGCTATGCAGCTGTCGAATTTGTCTATGACAATCGTGGTCATAAAATCCGGGAGAGCTACCTGGACAAGACCGGCAAGCTGACCCTTCGCGACGGTGATTATGCCAGCCTTACTTACGCGTACGATGCCATGGGCAATCCGATCGAAGGTCATACCTTCAACAAGCGGGGAGAGCCCTGCCTCCACACAAGCGGCTATTCCGGCATCAAAGCAACCTATAAAGATGGAAGGATTGTCTCCAAGCGGTTCTTTGATACCAACGGCGAGCCTATCATGGTCCATGGGGACTATTTTGAATACCGTATGGAGTATGACGAAAAGGGCAACTGTATCCGCAGAGCTTACTATGATACCCAAGGCAATTTGTTCAGCGATGAGCATTCTTATGCCATTGAAGAAATGTCTTACGACCTTTACGGCAATATGATCACCCAAAGCTTTTACGACGCAAAGGGCGAACTTGCCTACCACCTGAAATTCCACCGGCTTGCCTGGGAATATGACCGCCAGGGCAATCAGATCCGTCAGTTGAAGTACTCTGTGGATTCCGAAGACGAATCCATTGTGGTGGAGCGGGAATATGATGCATCGGGAAACCATGTGGCTTGCCGTTATTTTGACAGAAGCGGCAACCCTGTAATCCTGGATGGAGAATACCACGAATTCCGCATGGAATATGATGATGCGGGTCACTGCATCCGCATCACCTACTACGACACCGAAGGTAACTTGTTCTGCCCCGAGAATTCCTACGCTATCCTGGAACAGACCTATGACGAAAGCGGCAATGTCCTCACCCAAACCTATTATGACGCAACGGGTAACTTAGCCTGGAACAGGAATCCTTATCAGGTCGCGTATGTGTATGACAGCCAGAACAACAAGATCCATGAGACCCGCTATAGTGTTTACGAAGATGACGATTCCGTTCTTTTGCAGAGAGAATACAATGCCCTGGGACAAATAATCTCCAGCCGCTTTTTTGACAGAGAAGGCAATCCCATCCTCCTGGAAGGAGATTACCATCTGTGCCGCATGGAATATGATGATGCGGGCAATTGCATCCGCTGGAGCTACTATGATACCCAGGACAAGCTGTTCTGCACCGATGAGACTTATGCCATCCTGGAGCAATCCTTTGACAGCAACGGTAATATTTTGGCAAAGACCTACTACGATGCCCAGGGCGAATATGCCTATCACCGGACTTACTACCGGATCGAATACACCTATGATGATCAGGGCCATATGACGAAGGAAACGATTTTTGGCAGCAACGGTCTGATCCTTCTCTATGTGTACACCTATGATGATTCCGGCAACCAAATATCGGAAGAGCATTTTATGCAGGAACCCTCCGGTAAGATCACAAAGTTGAAATAAGACCCACAAAAAAGCCTGCACAGCCCGGTTCGGGACTGTGCAGGCTTTTCTTTTGCCACAAATAAGCAAGGGGTGCTGCGGTTTTCGCAGCACCCCTTTTAGATTCTTAGTACATACCTGCACCGCCTGCGGCAGCAGCCATAGCGGCAGCGTCAGCAGCGGGATCGGGCTTGTCGGCAACCAGGCTCTCGGTAGTCAGCACGCAGCCGGCGATGGATGCGGCGTTCTCCAGGGAGGAGCGGGTAACCTTGGTGGGATCGACGATACCGGCAGCGATCATATCCACATACTGCTCGGTGTAGGCGTTGTAGCCGTAGCCGATCTTCTTGGAATTGCGGATCTTCTCGTAGACCACACTGCCGTCCACGCCTGCGTTCTCGGCGATCTGGCGGATGGGAGCCTGCAGCGCTGCGGCAATGATCCGGGCGCCGGTCTTCTCGTCGCCGTGGAGCGTGGTGATCAGCTTCTCAACAGCAGCGATGGCATTGACCTGAGCGGTACCGCCGCCGGCCACGATGCCTTCTTCCACAGCGGCCCGGGCAGCGTTCAGAGCGTCTTCCACTCTCAGCTTCTGCTCCTTCATGGCAACCTCGGTCTGTGCGCCGACCTTGATGACGGCAACACCGCCGGCCAGCTTGGCCAGGCGCTCCTGGAGCTTTTCACGGTCGTAGTCGGAAGTGGTGGTAGCGATGGCGCTGCGGATCTGATGGGCGCGAGCCTTGATCATTTCGGGATCGCCTGCGCCGTCGACGATGGTGGTGTTGTCCTTGGTGACAACGATCTGACGGCAGCGGCCCAGGTCGGTCAGCTGAGCGTCGGTCAGTTCCATGTTCAGCTGGCTGGAGATGACGGTACCGCCGGTAAGCACGGCGATATCCTGCAGCATTTCCTTGCGGCGGTCGCCGAAGCCGGGAGCCTTGACGCAGACGCAGTTGAAGTTGCCGCGCAGACGGTTGACAAGCAAGGTTGCCAGCGCGTCGCCTTCCACATCCTCAGCGATGATGATCATCTTCTTGCCTGCCTTGACAACAGGCTCCAGGATGGGCAGGATCTCCTGAATGGAGGCGATCTTCTTATCGGTGATCAGGATATAAGCATCATCCAGGACGGCTTCCATCTTGTCGGTATCGGTGACCATGTAGGGGGAGATATAGCCACGGTCAAACTGCATGCCCTCAACCACATCCAGGCCGGTCTCAGCGGTCTTGCTCTCTTCAATGGTGATAACACCCTCGGTGCCCACCTTTTCCATAGCCTCAGCGATCAGCGCGCCGATGGCCTCGTCACCGGAGGAAACAGCGCCGACTCTTGCGATGGCGGCGGAATCGGAAACGGGAACGGAGTTGGCCTTGATGGAAGCAACGGCAGCGGCCACAGCCTTCTCGATGCCCTTGCGCATGACCATGGGGTTAGCGCCGGCGCTCAGGTTCTTCAGGCCCTCACGGGTAATGGCCTGTGCCAGCAATGTGGCGGTGGTGGTGCCGTCACCGGCAACATCGTTGGTCTTGGTAGCGACCTCGCGGATCAGCTGTGCGCCCATGTTCTCAAAAGCGTCTTCCAGCTCCACTTCCTTTGCGATGGTCACACCGTCATTGGTGATCAGGGGAGCGCCGAACTTCTTGCCCAGCACAACATTGCGGCCCTTGGGGCCCAGGGTAACCTTCACGGTGTTGGCCAGCTGGTCAATACCGGACTGCAGCTTCTTACGGGCTTCCTCGCCGTAAACGATCATTTTTGCCATAATTGAGATCCTCCTCGATTAGTCGGTGACGACAGCCAGGATGTCGTCATGCTTGACGAACTTGTAATCCTCGCCGTCCAGCTTGATGTCATTGCCGGTGAACTTGCTGACGACGACCTTATCGCCGACGGCAACGGTCATGGTCACATCTTTGGTGCCGGGGCCAACGGCCACGACTTCATAGATAGCGGGCTTTTCTTTATTGGTGGTAGCCAGGATGATGCCGGAAACGGTGGTCTCAGCGGCTTCATGCTGCTTCAGCAGAACGTTATCTGCCATAGGTCTGAGCTTCATAACAGAATCCTCCAACGAATTATTTAGACCGTGGCCGGAGCCACTTGTATCTACAATTTGTTAGCACTCCGTTGTCTTGAGTGCTAATATAGAATAGCACAAGGCCTGCGAAAAGGCAAGAGGAAAAAAGGAAAATTCCGTAAATATTTTATTAACAAGGGGTCGGCGGGCCAACGATTGGAGCAAAATATCGGTCGCAGAACTATTTTTTGTATATTTCGATGAATTTTTAAAAAAATACAAGGATTATCCCCTTTACTTTTGTGCGTTTTTCCTTTATAATGGATTTTAATTATGGGGAAAGAGGGTGATTTCGTGGGCGAAGTGCTTGCGGTTCTGTCCGGCAAGGGCGGAACGGGCAAAACATCCGTCTGCGCCGGGCTGGCTACCGCGCTGGCAGATACCGGTTTGGATGTGCTGTGCATCGATTGTGACATCGGCCTGCGGAATCTGGACATTTCTTTAGGGCTCTCCCACATCAGCGCCCTCTCTTTCACGGATGTATCTCAGGGGGGCTACAGCCTGGAGCAGGCTGCCGTCCATCCGGATTATCCCAGGCTGCGTTTTCTGACAGCGCCCATGACCTGCGCCCCCGAAAGCATAGACTCCGGCAGTTTTCTTTCCATGCTGGAGCAGGCACGGCAGCGTTTCCACTATATCTTCCTGGATGCCCCCGCGGGCATTGACGCAGGCTTCCGGCTGGCTGCCCGGTATGCTGACCGGGTGCTGCTGGTCACCGGGTCCGACCCCGCTGCCGTGCGGGACGCTTCCCGTGCCGGCGAAGTGCTGGAGCTGATGGGAAAAACCCATGTGCGGCTCATCGTCAACCGGATCCATCCCAAAATGGTATCGGCTATGGATCTGACCGTAGACGATGTGATGGACCGGGCAGGCCTGCCGCTGATGGGCATCGTGCCGGAAGACCCCAATATCACCCTGGCCGCCGCCTTTGGCAAGCCCCTTCTGAAGCATACCCGAAAAGGCGCCGCTGCTGCCTGCCGCCGGATCGCCAAGCGCATCCAGGGTCTGAATGTAAGTATCCCACCGAAATTTTAGTGTTCTGATAAAGGAGTGACCGTTGTGAATATCGCATTTCTCGCTCACGATAAAAAGAAGGAACTGATGGTGCAGTTCTGCACCGCCTATAAAAGCGTGCTGGTAAAGCATAGTCTCTTTGCCACCGCTACCACCGGCCGGCTCATTGCCGACAATACCGGCCTGCCTCTGACGCTGCTGCTGAGCCACAAGCAGGGCGGCCATCAGCAGATCAACGCCCGCATCGCCTACAACGAGATCGACCTGGTGCTGCTGTTTGCCGATCCCAACAACACCGATCCCTGGGACGACTCCCAAATGATCGAGACCATCCGCCATTGCGACAAGCATAATGTGCCCATCGCCACCAACCTGGCCAGCGCCGAAATGTTCATCATGGGCCTGCAGCGGGGCGACCTGGATTGGCGTGAGATGCTGCACACCAAGCCGAGATATTAATTTCGATACGATACATGCGTAATTGATATCAATGATCGATTAGTAGTGCAGCTGTGCTGCATAGTTGAAAGTTGAGAGTTGAAAGTTGAAAGTTATTGTGTCGGCTTCGCCGACTATTTAAAACTATTTGCGTCAGCAAATACAATCACTCTCAACTCTCAACTCTTAACTCGTTTATACACATATCTCACATCTGTTGGAAAGGACTAAAGCAATGAATATCGTTAAACCCCGGACTTTGTCCGGTTTTATGGAGCTTCTGCCTGAAAAGCAGGCAAAGCTGGAGCGCATGGTGCAGATCCTGCGCGATACCTATTCCGCCTACGGCTTTGCCCCGCTGGACACCCCCGCCATTGAGGACGCCCAGATCCTTTTAGCCAAGGGCGGCGGCGAAACCGAAAAGCAGATCTACCGCTTCCAGAAGTGCGACAGCGACCTGGCCCTGCGGTTCGATCTGACCGTTCCCCTTGCCAAGTATGTGGCACTGCACTACAACGACCTGGCCTTCCCTTTCCGCCGCTATCAGATCAGCAAGGTCTACCGGGGTGAGCGTGCCCAGCGCGGCCGCTTCCGGGAATTCTACCAGGCGGATATCGATATTATCGGCGACGGCAAACTGGATATCCTCAACGAGGCGGAAATCCCCGCGATTATTTATAAGGTATTCAAAGGTTTCGGCTTGAACCGCTTCCAGATCCGGGTCAATAACCGCAAGATCCTCAACGGCTTCTATGCCATGCTGAACCTGAGTGAAAAGAGCGGCGACATTATGCGCACCGTGGACAAGCTGGATAAGATCGGCCCTCAGAAGGTGAAAGACATTCTGATGGGTGAAGAGTGCGGCTTGTCGGAAACAGAAGCCGACGAGATTTTGAAGTTCATCGCCATCACCGGTACCAATGCCGAAGTCATCGCCGCACTGGAAGGCTATGCAGGGCGCAACGATGTCTTCGACAAGGGTCTTGAAGAACTGAAGGCAGTTACCGCCAATCTGGCTGCCTTCGGTGTGCCGGAAGCCAATTTTGCTGTGGATCTGACCATCGCAAGAGGCCTGGATTACTACACCGGCACCGTATATGAGACCACCTTGCTGGATCATCCGGAAATCGGCTCCGTCTGCTCCGGTGGCCGCTACGATAACCTGGCCGGCTACTATATCGACAAGGCGCTGCCCGGCGTAGGCATTTCCATCGGCCTGACCCGGGTGTTCTACGTGCTGGACGAGCAGGGCCTGCTAAATCCTGAGCTGCCCAGCGCCCCGGCAGATGCCCTGGTGCTGCCCATGACCGCCGATCCCGCCCCTGCCATTGCCCTGGCAGAAGCCCTGCGCAGCAAAGGCATCCGGGTACAGCTCTACGGCGAGCAGAAGAAATTTAAGCAGAAGATGAGCTATGCCGACAAACTGGGCGTACCCTTCGCGGTGCTGCTGGGTGAGGATGAGATTGCCCAGTGCATGTGTTCCGTCAAGAATATGCGTACCGGCGAGCAGGTGACCCTCACCGCCGACGATGCCGCAGCCTTCATCCGCCAGACCCTGGCAGACAGCAACGGCCCCGTGATCCTGGAGAAGTAAGATGGAAGAAAAATTCCTGGCCGCTTTGGCCGCCAACCGGGAAAAGGCAGCCAAGCTGGGGGTGCGGATCCGCCCCGTGACGGATATGGCCCAGGCAAAACGGAATCTTTCCGGCAGCCGCACCAGCGACGGCTTTTCCGACCTGGCAGCAAAAGGCCAGTTGGCGCTGAGTCTGGAAGCGCTGGCAGTGGATAAGCGCTTTACCTCCTTGTTTACCGACGAAGAAGCCAACACCGCTTTGGGGCGGCTGCTCTTTGCCGGCTACCGATTCAAGTAAAAACGGTGGGCAATGCCCACCGTTTTTTTGCGCTCTTTTTCAAAAAAGAGAAAGTGTTCCTTGACAAAAAAGACTAGTCAATTATACTATATAAGTATAGCACAATCCGAAATATTGCAAAAATTACAGCGAGGTGCAATCATGGAAAAGCGTGAAAAGAAAGTGCTGGTCATCGGCGTCATCGGCGCGGATGTCCATGCGGTAGGCAACAAGATCCTCTACCATGCCTTTACCGAGGCCGGTTTCGAGGTGGTGAACCTGGGCGTTATGGTTTCCCAGGAGGAGTACATCGCAGCGGCCATTGAATCCGACGCGGATGCTATCGTGGTTTCCTCCCTCTACGGTCAGGGCGAGCTGGACTGCCGTGGTATGCGGGAAAAGTGCGACGAGGCAGGCCTGAAGGGCATCCCCCTGGTGGTCGGCGGCAACATCGTCATCGGCAAGCAGAAGTTTGAAGATGTGGAGCGCCGCTTCAAGGACATGGGCTTTGACCGTGCCTTCCCTCCCGGCACTGCCCCCGAGACCACCATTGAAGCGCTCCGTGAGCTGCTGCACATGGACGGTGAGCAGCAGTGAGACCTGTCCTGCTCATTGACTTCGGTTCTACATACACCAAGCTGACAGCGGTAGACCTGGATGAAGAAGTGGTCCTGGGTACCGCCGCGGCTTACACCACCGTCCAAACGGACATCAACGACGGTCTGCAAAAGGCCCTTGCCCAGCTGGATGAAACCATCGGCAGGATCCCGTTCAGTGAATGCTATGCCTGCTCTTCCGCAGCCGGCGGCTTACGAATGGTCACCAGCGGCCTGGTGCCGGAGCTCACCGGGGAAGCGGCACGGCTTGCCAGCCTGGGCGCAGGTGCAAAGGTAGTCGGTGTCTATGCCTTCCAGCTGACGGAAGACGACCTGGAAGAGATCGCGCGGCTGAAGCCGGATATTTTCCTGCTGGTTGGCGGCACCGACGGCGGCAACACCGAATGCATTTTGGGCAATGCCCGGATGCTGGCGCGGCTGCAGGGTCAGTTCCCCGTGATCATCGCCGGCAACCGTACTGCCGCAAGAGAATGCCAGCGGATTTTAAAGGATTACGAGACCTACATCTGCCCCAATGTGATGCCCAAATTCGGCACACTGCAGATCGAAGCCACCCAAAAGCAGATCCGGGAGCTGTTCTTGAACCGGATCGTGGAAGCCAAGGGTCTATCCAAAGCCACGGCTCTGCTTTCCGACATTATGATGCCCACCCCCTCCGCGGTGCTGCAGGCCATGGAGCTTCTCAGCCAGGGTTGTGAAGGGGAGCCGGGCATCGGCGATCTCATCGCCGTGGATGTAGGCGGTGCCACCACCGATGTCTATTCCATTGCCGACGGCATGCCCGAGCACATGAACACCGTCTATAAGGGGCTGCCCGAACCTTTTGCCAAGCGCACCGTCGAAGGTGACATCGGCATGCGCTACAGCATCCAGGGCATCGTGGACGCAGCCGGCCTTGACAATATCAGCCGTCTTTCCGGTCTTCCCAAAAACCGGGTGACCGAACTGGTAGACCATCTGAAAGAACACACCGACACCGTACCGGGCGGTGATGAAGAACTGGAAGCGCTGGACTTCGCCCTGGCATCGAGTGCCATTGCCGAAGCGGTGACCCGCCACGCGGGCACCATGGAAGAGACCTACACCATGATGGGCCTGACCTATGTGCAGTCCGGCAAGAACTTAACCAAGGTCAAGCAGATCGTGGTCACCGGCGGCAGCCTGATCCACACCCAGCGGACCGAGCAGATCGCCGCTCATGCCCTCTATGATCCTATGCGCCCCAACTCTCTGCGGCCCAAGGCAGCGGATGTTTGGGTAGACAGAAGCTATATCTTAGCCGCTATGGGCCTGCTTTCTTCCCATTACCCGGCCGCGGCACTTCGAATTATGAAAAAGGAGCTTGAATACCATGGATATTCAGAATAAGCGCATTTCCGACCAGGAATTTGAATCTCTGCGCCGGGAAGTTCTGGCCCAGTGGCCCACCGGCAAGGATGTTGACCTTCAGGAAGCCGTTGCCTACCACAAGGCAATGCCCGCCTCCCGCCTGTTCTCCAAGAAGCTGGTAGATGCCAAGAACGCAGGCAAGACCCTGGTTCAGCCCCGTGCCGGTGTGCCCGTCATTGAAGAGCACATCAAGCTGATGCAGTACCTGCAGGACAACGGCGAAGCTGACCTGCTGCCCACCACCATCGACAGCTACACCCGTCAGAACCGCTATGCCGAAGCGGAAAACGGCATCAGCGAATCCATCCGTCTGGGCCGTGCCATGCTCAACGGCTTCCCCGCCGTTAACCACGGTGTTGCCGGCTGCCGCCGTGTTGTGGAGAGCG
>JAZNLC010000002.1:0-7065 GCA_045578895.1 Faecousia sp.
AGGTGGCTGCCCGAAGGGCAGACGGAGGGATAATTGCCCAAAGGGCAATATGCCGCAATGCGGCATGAATCCCCCAGTCAGCTTCGCTGACAGCCCCCTTTAGGCAAGGGGGCCTTAATGGTGCGCTAAACGATCATTTACAGCACAACGTTTCGCAGTTGCCTGCAAACAAAGAAACTCCGGCAGTTTCCTGCCGGAGTTTGGAAAGGAAAAAATTAGTAACCGACCTTTTCCCAGCACTCGAAGGGAGCAGCCAGCTCTTCGCTGATGTAGACCTGGGTCTTCTTGGTCTGCAGCATGGAAGAGGGAACGTAAGGCGTGACGGGGCCGTGGGTCACCAGACGGCTGGTCATTCTCTGCCAGGAAGAGAAGGTGCCGCAGGTAGCCAGTGCGTGAACTTCGATTCTTTCCTTGGCGCGCATGACATCGATAGGGCCGATGGTAGCAGCCATGGGAGGCACATTGGCGATGTCACCGGACTGGCCGAAGGTGCCGTTCAGAGAGTTCTGCAGGATGGTCATGGGATGCAGCTTGACCAGCTTTGCGGGCTGATTGAGCCACTCTTCAATGTCGCCGCTGCCGATGAACTCGGGGATGGGATCGACGAATGCCACGTGACCGGTCCAGCCGGGGGAGGTGGAAATGATGTCAGCGCCGCCCTCGGAGATATCGTTGATGATCTTGGAGTAGTCGTTGATGTTCTTGTTGGTGGGGTAGTGGACATTCTCCATGGGCATACGCAGCTTGGGATCGATCTGCATGACCAGATACTTGATCATGGAGTGAACGAAGCCGGCCTCGTAGGTCTCGGGAGCAATGTTGCCCTGATCGTCAGCCCACTCGTCTTCAGCAAAGATATGGACCTTGGAGCAGTCCACCTGGAAGTAGTTGATCAGCTGTGCCAGGGGGATGTAGGTGTCGGGCTCGGGGTTGCCCAGGATCATGGTGAAGGTCTTGCCTGCCTCGGAAGCGGCCTTCAGGCGGCTGAACAGGGTGGCGATCAGCACGGGATGGGGGTTCATCATGACCTTGACATTGAATTCGGGATGCCACCAGGGTTCTCTCTGCTCCAGCTCGACGCCGCTCATCTTGCGGACGCGCTCGCAGACCTCACGGTCCTTAAAGGGCACGAAATCGGCGGGGAGGAAATCGAACTTGGTATTGGGCTCAAAAATGCTCATGATACGGTTTCTCCTTTCAAGATAACTGTTTTTACATTCATCCAGTGATCGGTGATCACCAGGTCAGCACGTTTTCCGGCGGCGATCTCGCCGCGGTCATACATTCCCAAAGCCCGGGAAGGGTTGTAGGAAGCGTAGCGGAACACATCCACGATGGATGCGCCGGTATGCTTCATCATGTTCCGGCAGGCCACGTCCAGGCTCAGCTTGGAGCCTGCGATCTCACCGGCGAAGTCGAAACAAATGTCTGTTACACCGTCATATCCGTCAGGGATCGGACCGTCAAATACGCAGGAATCGGAGATCAGAATGATCCGGTCCTCGCCCTTGATCCTGCGGACCAAACGGAGCATGTAGGGATCTACATGGATGCCCCGGCTGTCGCAGATCAGCTCGGCATAAATCTCCCGGTTGTAGTTGACGGCTTCATCCACGCACACACCCCGAACCTCGGGATAGAAGATGCGGTCACCGGTGGCATTGGTGTGGTGCGTACCGATGCACAGGCCGTAGGGCATCAGCGCTTCGATCTGCTGGGGGGAAGCCTCGCTGTGTCCCACAGCAAATTTAACGGCAGGATTCTGCTTCTTGGCATCCAGCACGAACTGCAGTATGTTCTCCCGCTCGGGGGCCACGACCCAAACCTTGGCATCTTCACCGACAGCATCGATCACCGGCTGGTATTCCTTGGGATCAATGGGGCCTTTCCAGGGATTGCTTTCCCGGTCACAGCCAAATTTGGGATTCATGTAGGGACACTCCATATAGAAGCCGGCAATGGAGGCACCTTCCGGTTTTGCCATAGCTGCTTTCACACAAGCGGCCTGCTCTATCAGCTGCCGGCCGTCCATGTTAAAGTACAGGCAGGCCAAACCGGTAGTTGTCCCATGCCGCAGGTTAAACTGCGCCGCTTCAATGGGCTCGTTGTAGTACCAGTGGCCGTTACCGGCATGGTTGTGAATGTCAATGAGGCCGGGACCGACAAACAATCCCTCCGCATCGATGATCTCACAGCCTTCCGGGATGGAAACCTTGCGTGTTTCCCCAAAAGAATGGATCTTCCCATCCTCGATCAGCAGCACAGCATCGGGAATCAAATGATCCCGCATGACCAGTGTCGCGTTTTTGATGGCGAGCATGGATTATGCCTCCTTCAGCTGATCCAAAAGGACCTTGCCTTCGGCAATGATCAGCTCAGCGACACCGGCCTTGAATCTGGAAGAACCGGCCTCGTAACCGCCTTCTTCGTAGGCGTCCATCATGGGGAAGTAGCCCTCAGAGCCGTTGGTCAGGCAGGTGGGGATCACCAGATCCCAGCCTTCGGTTTCTTTCAATGCCTTGCCGATGCCCATGAAAGGCTCGCCGGGGATGCCGACCAGCGCGATATTGCCAAGCGCGAGACCGGTCAGTTCCATATCGAAGAAGTCGGGGCCGTTTTCCAGCTTGACCTTCCGGGATGCCTCCGCCACAACGGTGGTCAGCATCATACCCTCGTAGGGCAGCTCGCTGTCCTTGCCTGCAATATGCAGGTCATAAATGCGGTGCGCTTCAGGCAGTTCGCTGGGGTCGCACTTGTTGGAGGGAACCTGGATGGTGCGCTGCAGGAAGCGCAGGCTGTCGATGTCCACATACTGAACCTTATCAAAGGCCTGCAGCACGCCGCCTGCCACTACACGGCCGATGTAGCGGGCATGGAGATAGCCCCGGGAAACATCGTCGAAATCGTTGAAGGTATCGTTCAGGTAGCCGCCGGTGGGATGGACATTCACATGGTTGATATCGCCCTGGGCACCGTTGAAGAAAACACACTTCACATCGTCCAGGACCTTTTCTACAGTGCGGCGCAGGAAGCCGGGCCAGTCGCAGGAGAGCTTGCTGCCGCCCACCACGTCGGGGTGATTGCCGAAGTTGACAAAGACCACAGAGTCTGCCCCTTCCCGGTCGAAGCGAAGCACGGTCACCCGCTCATCCACTTCGCCAATGGGGTGCAGAATATCGGGATTGTTGACACCGGGATTGGTACGCACAGAGCCATCTCTCATACGGTAGCGGCGTACGAATGCCACATTGGGCGCGTTGCCGATGGCCCAGCCCAGCTTAGCGGGCTTCAGATCCGCCAAAGCATACCTGGCGGCATCCGCCAGCTTCCACTTGAGAATATGCAGGTTTTCCTCGATCAGCGGGTCGCCGGAGTTGATCAGGATGCGGGGGCCGGTGTGGGTGTGGGTGCAGGAGAGATAGACGGCCTCCAGGGGCAGCCCATTTGCCTCGGCGATGGCAGGACGCAGGAACGCGTCTGTGTCACGGTTAATGTTGCAGGCATCCACGCTCAGCATCACAGCCCGGTCGTTACCGCATTCCAGCGCGATTACATTGACCTCCAAAGGATCCAGCACACCTTCGGCATAGCGGTCCTGGAAATAGCCGGTAACATAGATACCGGAGCGGGGTGTGACATCCACGCGGGCAAAGCCAACCTTCAAATTGTTCATAATTACCTCCCAAAATGTATAAGAAGTGTCATTAATTACAAATATGTGCTTATAGGTTCGCTGGCGGTTGCAAAACCACGGACAATAATTACCTTTTGGTACACTATAATCTTAATACAAAACCCAGGCTTTGTCAATGGGTATTGCAAAGGAGAATCTTTGTTGCATTACTGCAAAAAGTATGGTAAGATAACACAAGCTTGAAAAGTAGGATGTGATAAAATTGGCCTATAACAGCCATGGATTCAAGCGATATCTGATATTGAATATGATCAGCCACCTGGGGCCCATCAGCCGCACGGAACTCATTGAGCTGACCGATTACCGTCCCGCCAGTGTTACGGAGATCATTAAAGAGCTTTTGGAAGAAAAGCTGGTTATTGAAAGCGGACATGCGTCGGTGGGCCATGGACGGAAGCGTACCATGCTGTCCCTGAATACCGGGCATTTATGTGCCGTTGGCCTGTCCTTTACTAACGAATTCGTAAATATTGTGCTTTCCCGTGCCGATGGCAGTATCGTGGAGCAGCAAACCCAGCCCATCGCTGCGGATGCGTCCCGGGAAGACCTGGTGGGGCATATCATCGATCGGATCGAAGAGATTCTGAAAGGCCACACCGATAAGCGGGTGATTGGCATCGGCATCAGCGAGCCGCTGTTTGATCCTACGGCCTACCGGTACGGAAGCTCTCTGGCGGCGAACTATTCCCACTTTAACGATTGGATCTCTCTGTCCCTGAAGCCGCGGCTGGAAGGACGGTTTTCGGTGATGGTGGAAAGCTACAGCTCCGTGACCTTGCCTGCCATGGCCGAGCAGCGGTTCGGCGTTGCCAGAGGTGTGCAGAACTTCATCTGCGTGGAGCTGTCCAACGGTATCGGCTCTTCCATCTGCTGTAACGGTATGCCGGTGGCGGGAGCAAGGGGCATGGCCGGTGAGCTTGGCCATACGGTGATCGAGTACGGCACGAAAGCCAAGCGGCTGTGCTACTGCGGTAAGCCGGATTGTGTGGAAGCAGATACTGCGTATCCCGCGCTGGTCAGCGCGATTATGGATGCCATGGACCGGGGCGTCTTTACAGCATTAGAACCGGGAAAGCCGATTACGGTGGAATCCATCCGCAAAGCGCTAGACAGCGGCGACCGGATGTGCATGCATCTTGTGCGGGAAGCGGCGGTGCGGATCGGCCTGGTCATTGCCAACGCGGTGAATCTGCTGAACCCGGAGCTGGTGGTACTCCACGGCTTTATGCTGAAGCTGGGAGATTATTTCCTGCAGCATGTAGAGCAATCCCTGCGGGAGAATGTACTGACCATCGCGGCGGACTTTCAGCTGAAAACCTCCGACGCTATGGAGACATTGCTTCCCCTGGGCGCTGTGGCGGAAATTTTCACCGCATATCTGCACAGCAACGATTATAAATGGATTTATCAATTGACGAATTCCGAAACAGGAGGAAAACTATGAAATCTTATATCATAACCAAGAAAAATGCAGAGCGGAACTGGGATGCGGTACCTGCGCTGAATATCGATACCTGCCTTTGGCTGCCGGATGCCGGAATTGCCGCCCAGGCGCAGCTGTGCTATGACGCGGAAGCGATTTATGTACGGCTGTCCGCAAAGGAGGCCAATATCCGCGCGGAAGAAGCGGGCGCTGTGGGTATGCCCTGCCTGGATAGCTGCATGGAGTTCTTTTTCTGCCCCATGCCTGAGAACAAGACCTACTTTAATATTGAGATGAATCCCAATTGCTGCATGTATTTGGGTATTGGCACTGACCGCTACGACCTGATCCGCCTGCTGCAGCAGGATGAGAATCCCTTTGCCGCTGAGATGGTCAGAACAGATGACGGCTGGCAGCTGACCTACCGGATCCCGGTCAGCTTTATCCAGCGCTTCTTCCCTGCGTTCAGGGCCGAGTCCGGTGCTATGATGCGCGGCAACTTCTACAAGTGCGGCGATTATACGCAGCAGGAGCACTATTATTCGTGGAATCCCGTAGAGGTAGAAACCCCTGATTTCCATCAGAGCGCGTATTTCGGTAAGCTGTACTTCGAATAAATCCCGGGGGAGGCGGTGTTATGACCGCACAGACGATGCGCGCCTGGGCAGAAATTGACTTGCATGCCCTGACGCGGAATTTGCAATACGCACGCAAATGTACCGACCGGAAAATTATGTGTGTCATCAAGGGAGATGCCCACGGACACGGAGCGATTGCCTGCGCGAAAGCTCTGGAAGAAGCGGGTGCCGACGCTTTTGGGGTAGCCTGCCTGGAAGAGGGCATTGCCCTGCGCCAAAGCGGCAGTAAGCTGCCGATTCTGATTTTGGGCTGGACACCGGCTGAATTTGCACAGGAACTGGTACGCTATGACCTGACCCAAAGCATACTGGATGAAGCCTACGCAAAGCAGCTCAGCGAATCTCTGCAGGCAGCTGTGAAAGTCCATGTGAAGCTGGATACCGGCATGTCCCGCACCGGCATTCCGGCCTGGGAGAATCCTGCGGAAGCGGCACAGGCCGTGCTGCGGATCTCCGGGCTGCCCAATTTGGAGCTGACAGGGATTTTTACCCACTTCGCCGCGGCGGATATGCCCGAAAAGGATGCCTTTACCGCCCGTCAGCGGGAAAATTACGAATCGGTCTTGGCGGAATTGCAGCGGCTGGGCTTTGACAAACCGCTTACCCGCCATGCGGGCAACAGTGCCGCGATCCTGTATCACCCGGAAGCCCACTACGATATGGTGCGGATGGGCGTGATGATGTATGGCTTGTATCCCAATGGGGAATGGCAGCCCGATGGCCCTTTGGAGCCTATCCTGGCCCTGAAGGCGAGAGTGGCGCAAGTAAAGGAGCTGCCCGCAGGCGCATGTATCAGCTACGGTTGCACGGCGACCACCGGCCGACCCACAAAAATCGCTGTGGTATCTGCCGGCTATGCCGATGCCTATCCCCGCGGTTTAAGCAATACCGGCGCTTACGCGGTGATTCGGGGCGCGAAATGCCCGCAGATCGGCCGGGTGTGCATGGATCTTTGCATGTTTGACATCACCGACACCCCGGAGGATATCTGCCGCGGGGATGAAGTGATCCTCTACGGTAAGGGCGGCATGCCTATGGAAGAGGTGGCCCGCCTGGGCAATACCATCAACTGCCAGCCATTGTCTGTTCTGACCAATCGTGTCAAAAAGGTCTATATCGGTTGAAATCATAACCACTGGCCGTGCCGGTGGTATGCACAGGCCCCCTTAGGGCCTTTTACCAGCTGAGCCTATAGGCTCATCGAATTATCTTTCGCTTGCGTATTCTGCCCTACTACCGCAGATGCGGTTATGCGCGCACCCAAGGCCCCCTCTGACGAGGGGGCTGTCAGCCGAACAGGCTGACTGGGG
>JAZNLC010000003.1:0-24350 GCA_045578895.1 Faecousia sp.
AATCTGGGCTCCGATGCGGAGCTGCTGGAAGACTACCGCGGGCGCAGCCTGCTGGTGTTCAGCAGTTTCTGGGCAATCGATTTCACCTGCCGCCGCAACCCCGGCCTCAAACTGAAAGAGATCGTCGTCGAAGAAGGATAATCAATCGCAAAACGGGCGAAGCCAAAGCTTCGCCCGTTTTCTTATTTTCGGATGGTTACAGGTCCGCCTGCATCAATATCGCCTTCTACATTGCCGCATTCTACCATGCAGCCGGCATCCACATCACCGCCAACACTTCCGCAGGTAATGTTCAGTCCCGCATCCACACGGCCGTATACATCGCCGCAGCGAACATCCGTTCCCGCATCCACACTGCCGTATACATTGCCACATTGAACATTCGTTCCCGCGTCCACATTGCCGCCTACATTACCGCAAGAAACATTGCGTCCTGCATGCACATCACCGGTTACATCTCTGCACGCAATACCTGCGCAGCTGATTACCCCGTCTACCGTTTCTTCATAAGTATACTGGTAACCCTCTTTTACCGGTCCGCTGCCCACCAGCCGGTTGCCCACATACATAAGCACCCGAAGAATATTATCGTCAGGCCATTGTGGGCCAGGGGTGGATTGCTTCTGACACGGTTCTCTTCCAAAGAGTTCATCTATGGTGACACGGAAAATATCCGCGATTTTAGGCAGCAGCATCACATCCGGGCAGCACTGGTCAGATTCCCATTTGCTCACAGCCTGGTTCGTAACCCCCAACTGCCGTGCCAAGGTATCCTGCGTAATATTCAGTTTTTTTCTGTAATGTGCGATTTTATCTCCAAGGGTCATGGTATTTTCCTCCCGAAATAGTCTGTAGCTACAACTAAAGGGTACCATCCGGACTCAAAAAATGCAATGAAGCATTGGTTGATTTTATAAAAAACGAATCCAACCTGAGGTTGGATTCGTACAGAAAACGATGTATTAAAAAGGATTACACAGGAAGATAACAGAAGCAATACCGAATGCTACGCCCAACCATTGCTGCCTGGAAAGTTTTTCCCGGAACAGCAGCACTGCCGCCAATGTCGTCAGTACCAGGCCGCCGCCGTTGACCAACGGGAAAAACACCGCGCTGTCCATCACACCGGACAGGTATAGGTTCCACTGGTTGTTCAGCGCACCGCTGGCCCCACCCGCGATCATAACCGCGAGCAATATCCATTGCAGCTTTTTAGGCTGCTGTGCAGGCTGCAGTTGCTTCTTCCCTGCCAAAATTGCCAGATAAATCACCGAGATCAACGCGGAAACACCAAAAGCGATCACCAGGAATTCATTCAATTCTCCTTTGTATTGGGTGCTTTGGTGCAGCTTTTGCATCACACCGATACCGCCGGTTGTGGCAAAAGCACCCAAACTCAGCAGCAGCCAGCGCAGGCTGACGCCCTTCTCCCCCGGCTGCTTTTTCACAGCCAGCACAAAGCTGATCAGCATCAGTACAATACCGATCACATGGGCAACACCGATTCGCTCATCCCAAAACAGCGCGCCGGAAATAGCACTGACCACGGTGGAACAATAGACCATAACCATCGTGTAAGACATCGGTCCCGTTTCCAGCGCCCGCATCTGAAAAATGGTTTGCAGCATGGTAACGATGCCAAAGGCGCTGCCCAGCAGCCAAGTGAATGCGGAAGCCTGCCGGAATCCGCCCATGATCGCCAGCACCAGCGCCGACATAACAGAGCTGATACTGCTGAGCCAAAAGATCCCCGCGGCGCTGCCGGTAGTCTTTTGGGAATAATACTTACGGCTCACACTTCCAAACAGCGACATACTCATGGAAAGGGCCAACATAACAGGTATGCTCATACTTCCTCCACCCACAATAGCCGAGCCATTCTCGGCTGTTCAAATTTCAATTCACCGCTGCCGTCTGTGATCCAGCTTACACCGGTGTCTTCATCGGTAAAGCGGAACGTTTCCCCCTTTCCCGCAAAGGGAATCCGGAAAGGCAACGTACCGCAGGGACATTTCTCCTGACGGAAAGCCAACAATATGCCTTTTTTCTCTTCCGCGTCATAGTAGCAAAAGGCCGTAAAATTGCCCATATCCGCTTCTCTATGCCAGGGTGTCAGTACATAAAAGTCCTTCAGCAGATACGGCGCTACCTTTTTCCACTCCGCCAGGCCAAAGCGCAGCACCGAGAAGTCCTGATGCGGGTCCTGCCCAAATTGTGAATCCACATTCAGCACCGGTAAATAAGATGCCCGCCAAATATACGGGTCGCTTTTTCCCGTAAGTGCCAATTCTTCCGCTTTTTCCTTCGTATTGGCACCGCAAAACGGGATCCAGCGGTTAAAGGCAGTGGTCATGGAAAGGCGCAGCGATGCGGTCGTTCTGTCGCTGTCGCTCCTAAGCAGCGGTACACCCCGCCGCAAAGATTCCAAATCGTTTCTTCCGCCACCGGATGCGCAGGAATCTACAAAGGCGCAGCCCCCATAGGATTTTGTGCAGGCAATAATGTCATCCCACATTTGATAATGCCCGGCAATAAATTTGCACTCCGTAATGCCCTTTCGGTCATCTCCCTCCAGGCTATCCATGTATAGCCACAGCTTTGCCGCATCGCAGTTATTGTCCTCCCGATACAGCTCCACCCGGTTTTCCCGAAGCATATTGCAAATACGGTCTGTGACCCATTTCAGGCACGCAGGATCACCAATATTGTTGGATATTGTCTTTTCTCCGTCCATTACAATAGCCCAAGACGGATCATACCCATAGTTCTTTGCCAAATTCTCCGGATCTGTCACCCGTTCCGGTTCAAACCAAACCAAGGTCTTCATGCCCTGTTTCCGGGCAAAATCCGTAGACTCCCGGAAGGTCTTTCCGGGCCATTTTACAGGATCCAGTTCCCAGGTTCCTACACTGCCCCACCAATCCGTTTCTTCGCTGCCACCGTCAGGCCGCACATACCAGCCTGCATCAAACCAGCGAAAATCCACCTTGGCATCCTCTTGCAGCATCTTTTCCAGCGTCGGCTTCCAGGTCGTATGCCGCTCAGAAATACTGCCATCGGAATTGGGCAGGCCCGTATCGTTCGCCAGGCAGCAGGTAGAAAAAGGCATCAGCTGTGTACCCGCAGCGTCCGCTTTCGGCAAATTGTGTTTCATAAACCAGCTGCGCCAGTAGTTTGTAGCATACTGCTCACTGCGCACACGGTAAGGCGCTGCCACAAAGAGAGCGGAGCGGATCTTTTCGCCGGGTTTTAAATATGTTTTCAATCCGTTTACGGCACTGGCTGTATAGATCACACGGTCCCCGTTTCCATCGAAACAGGCTTTCCATGTGCCTGCCCAGCCAATGGCCAGCATCACACCCGCATCCCCGTATTCCAGATTGAAATAGGGAAAGTTCCCGTGTGTGGCTCTGCCGGAGTCGGAAGAGTAGGCAATGCAGCGGTCTTCCAGGGTCTCACTGTATGGACTATACTGATTTACATGATCTCCCAAAATTCCCTTCAGCATCGGCCGCTCACCTGTAAAGCACAGGCTGCACCGGATATTTTCCAGCAGAGCGCTGTTATTTGCGCCGGTGTTTTCAAACCATGCCGTCCACTCGGTAACACCATAGTCAAAATAATGGGACATGACCAGCGTCACACGCAGATCACAAGCGAATGCAAAGCAAATCGTCTGTGTTTCCTTTTCTTCTTCGCGCTTCACTTCCCGGTGCAGTACCGTAAAGTCCGTTTCCGAAAAGCCACAGTATTCCCGCCCGTCATAAGTAAAGCGCAGCGGCACTTGCGAAAGATCCTGGGACATTGCGGTATACCAATGGTCAGAAGCAGGATTTTGATAAGAAGCTATCATACTGAATACTCCTTTACAACAGCTGATACCTGCATTATAATGATTGTGTTCTCTTAATTCTAGATGTTTTGAATCAATTTTTATAATTTTTCGCTCATTCGGAGAGTCTACTATGTTTGAACTGACCTATCTTCCCCAATTATCTCCTTTGCTGCCTTCGTACATCGGAGCCAGCTTCGGTATGAATTATTTCCGGCGCTTTCGTTTGCCCGAAGATCCGGATATCGATCCGCTCCATACGCATCCTTACTGGGAACTGTATTTTCACATATCCGGCAAAGCATCCTTTTTAATAAACGGTCATCTTTATATGCTCCAGCCGGGAGATCTTCTGATCATCCAGCCAAACGAAGCCCATATGTGCATCTTCCCCCACCGTGATTTGCAGGAGCATTACTGTCTTTGGATGAATCTGAACGACGAGTATCTGCTTGCAGATCGTTTGGCTCGCGGACCGCTTTTGCGGGAGCAATCCGTCACGCATCCTGCTTTGACTATACTGTTTGCAAAGCTGTGGGAACTGCGAAATACACAAGGCAGTGAGTTGGAGCAAGCTTCCGTATTTTTGCAAATATTGACAACACTGCGCAAAAAGCAGCACACCCACGATATCGCCTCACCGCTTCCCAACAGCTTACAATCGGTGCTGCAGGATATAGACAGAAACTATCTTATGATCCGCACGCTCAGCGAAGTCTCCCAGCGGCACTTCATTAGTCCCGCCACATTGAACCGTTGGTTCCGGGAACATCTGCACATCTCCCCAAAGGCCTATTTAGAATACAAGAAATTGTCGCATGCCGTGCAGCTGCTTTCAAGCGGGGCCAGCGTCACGGAAGCATGCTTTGGCTCAGGGTTCTCCGATTGCTCTCATTTCTGCGCCCAATTCAAAAAGCAATTTGGGCAAACACCTTTGCAATACAAGAAAAAATCGGAATAATCCTACAAAAAGTTCTCTTGAATATACGATACGCCCCGGGGCAGTTTCCATGAACTGCCCCGGGGCGCAGGTTTTCAGCAAATTACATCAGCTTGCGGATCAGGACCTTCATGTCCTCAACAGAAGCTTCTCTGGGGTTGCCGGGTGCGCAGGCATCGGCATAGGCGGATTCAGCCAGGAACTGGATGTCCTCTTCCTTCATAGCTGCCAGCTTGGTGGGAATGCCCACATCCACGCTCAGCTGACGGACAGCATCCACGGCAGCTTTGCGGTAAGCAGCCTGGTCCATGCCGGTGGTATCCACACCCATAGCCTCAGCGATGGCCTTGAACTTCTCGCCGGTGTACTCGGCATTGAATTCCATAACGATGGGCAGCATCATAGCGCAGGCAACACCGTGGGGGGTGTCATACACAGCACCCAGGGTGTGGGCCACGGAATGGGCAATGCCCAAACCCACATTGGAGAATGCCATACCGGTAACAAACTGGCCCAGTGCCATGCCCTCACGGCCTTCGGGCTCGTTATTGACAGCGCCCCGGAGGCTCTTGGCGATGAGTCGGATGGCTTCCAGGTTCAGGCAATCGGGCAGATCCCATGCGCCCTTGGTGGTATAGCCTTCGATGGCATGGGTCAGCGCATCCATACCGGTAGCGGCAGTCAGGCCCTTGGGCATGGTGGACATCATATCGGGATCGACCACAGCCACATTGGGAATGTCATTGACATCCACGCAGACGAACTTGCGCTTGCGCTCTACGTCGGTGATAACATAGTTGATGGTAGCTTCCGCGGCAGTACCTGCGGTGGTGGGAACAGCAATGGTGTAAACCGTGGGATTCTTGGTGGGCGCAACACCTTCCAGGCTGCGGACATCCTCAAACTCGGGATTGTTGATGATGATGCCGATAGCTTTGCCGGTATCCATGGAAGAACCGCCGCCGATGGTGATCATGTAGTCAGCGCCGGATGCCTTATAAGCAGCAACACCGGACTGAACATTCTGAATGGTGGGGTTAGGCTTGATGTCGGAGTAGATCTCATAGGCCATGCCGGCGGCATCCAAAAGGTCCGTAACCTTTTTGGTAACGCCGAATTTTACCAGGTCGGGATCAGATGCGATAAATGCCTTCTTGAAGCCCTTTGCGGCTACAATGCCGGGGATTTCCTGGATCGCGCCCTTGCCATGGTAGGAAATTGCGTTGGATACAAAGCGGTTTGCCATAGTAATTACCTCCTGTTATTCATCGGCCATAGCCGTAAGTTACATTGCTTCCAAAACCTGCGCGTATTCCGGCACACTGGAGATGCCGCCATGCCTGGTCGTAGACAGGCCGGCGCTGGTGCATGCAAAACGCACGATATCGGTCAGCTCTGCCGCGCTCAGTTCTTCCGGTTTTTTATCCAGCTGCAGCAGCTTCCAAACAGCGCTGCCGCCGAAGATGTCGCCCGCGCCGGTGGTATCGACCACCTGAATGCCACGCAGAGACGGCACATGACCGCTTGCCTTTTGGTTCATAAAGAAGCAGCCTTCCGCACCACAGGTGACGAATACCAGCTTCACACCGTAATTGGCAAGGATATGCTTTGCGCCGTCCTCGACACCCAGGCCAAAGAGGAATTCCACCTCTTCATCACTGATCTTCACCACATCCGCCTGGGAAAGTCCCCACAGAAGCTGCTTCTTTGCTTCCTCCATGTCTCGCCACAAAGGCTTGCGGAGATTGGGATCGTAGGTGACCAGCTTTCCTTTTTCTTTGGCATAGGCAACCGCCTGATAGGTAGCGCTGCGGGCAGGCTCGTCCGTCAAAGACAAGGTTCCGAAATGGAACACCTTGGCTTCATCGATCAAAGAAAGGTCGATCTCTTCAAAAGCCAGCTGGGTATCGGCGCCGGGCTTTCTTGCGAAGGCGAATTCCCGGTTACCGGTCTCGTCCAGGGTTACAAAGGCCAATGTGGTAAACACATCATCGGCCTTCACCAAACCGCGGGTCTCAATACCGGCCTTATCCAATGTGGCAGTCAGCAGCTTACCGAAGGTATCGTTACCCACCTTTCCCAAAAGGGCAGCCTTTGCACCGAATTTACTCAGCGCAGCCAGGAAATTGGCTGGTGCGCCGCCGGGATGGGCCGCCATAGTGGGATAACCTTCACTGTCAGCGGACACATTTGTAAAATCAATGAGCAGTTCGCCCAAAGCTACAACATCCATCATGCCTTTGCCTCCGGGTACTCATTGCACAGCAGGCGGTAAGGGGGCTCGTCCTCTTCAATGGTGGGGAAGCGGCCCACAGGGGGATTAAAGCGGTTATCAATATTATCATCGTTGCACTGGCTGACTTCGCCCAGCAGAACGGGGCCGGTGCCCTCTTCCACGGCAAAATCGTGGTACATGTACTGCTGGATATGGATGCTCTCGCCGGGAGTCAGGCGAACCTGCGTACCTGCGGGAACGGTGTAAGTACGGCCGTCCATATGGACAGTCACATCGGATTCGTAATCGATCTCTTCATCGGGCAGGCTGTTATACACACGGATCAGCACATTGCCGCCGCCACGGTTGATGATATCCTCGGTTTTGAACCAGTGGAAGTGGTTGCAGGCGGTCTGACCCTCTTTCAGGTACAGCAGCTTTTCAGCGTACACCTTGGGGTACTTTTCAGGCTGCTTCTGATTGCCGTTACGGATGGTAATGAGACTAAAGCCAACTTTGTCGAACTCGCCCATGCCGAAGTCGGTGATGTCCCAGCCCAGCATGCAATCTCTTACTTCATCATATTCGTGGCCGATATTCTGCCACTGCTCGGGAGTAAAATGGCAGAAAGGGGGCAGTGCAAAACGGTACTCATTGCACATTGCTTCCAGGTCTTTTAATGCTTTGTTGATTTCAGATCGTTTCATATCAATCTCTCCTTTACTGTATTCATGCGCCCACTGCCGGGCCAAAATGTACATCCAGCCATTGACGGCACAGCGGCATCCATTGTCTTACATGCAGATCGTAGTTGCTCACTTCCCTGGTGCACATGGACCGTCCGTGATCTCCATAAGGGAAGAAGTGCGCCTCGCAGGGCACACCGGCACGGTGCATCGCGTTCAAAAACAGAATGCTGTTTTCCACCGGTACGCAGGTATCTTCCATGGTATGCCACAGGAATGTGGGGGGCGTGTTCGCCTTCACCTGGGTCTCTAGGCTCCAGTAGCTTTCCGGCTCTTTTGTGCCAGCCATAACATTTGTCTTGGTTCCCTGATGCGTCAGTTCATCGATCATAGTCAGCACCGGGTAGCATAGGATCATACCGTCAGGACGCAGAAGCTTGGCATCCGTAATGCCGCAGCGCTCCAGGATCTCCGGATCATCCCAATGAACACCCAGGCTGCCCGCCAAATGACCGCCGGCAGAGAATCCGATCACAACCACCTTATTGGGGTCTACCCGCCAGCTTTCAGCATTTTGCCGCACCATGAGTACCGCTCTGGCGAGTTCTTCCAAAGGGCGCTTATCTGCTGCGCCTTCGCCTACAGAATATTCCAGCACAAACACCTGGGCACCCATAGCAAAGAACTCCACAGCCGTGGGGTCTTTCTCCCGTCCCGAGACCATGCTGTAGCCACCGCCGGGGCAGACGACCACTGCCGGTCTTGTAAAGCATAAAGGTTCTACCAGTTCCGGGCTGTCATCATGAATCCAGGCGGTCATTTTTGCCCCAGTGGGCAAAATAAATTCGTGCAGTTTCATGTTTATGCTCCTTATACGCAGCAAGATTTTACAGTTATAAAAGTACCACACTTCGGTCCAAAGTTCAACGGTTTTTTCTTTGGGATCTCACAATACGGCACAAAAACAATAGGGGTCCGGATAGACCCCAACAAATATACTTTACCAAATAACCGCATAGGTTGTCAATAGCATTTTGTTTATTATCACTGTTTTCTGCATGTTATACAATCTATATTTAGCTATTTTGTACAGTATTCCATATTGCAAATTTGAAAACCTTGTGCTACAGTATAGTCAGAAAGGGTGATACCAATGTACAGGTAGACAAACCTTGAATGCTCATCCGTCGCAGGCAGCAAAATAGATGAAGAAGTTGGAAGTAATCAAATCAAGAAAAGCTAAGAAGCTTTTAAAAAAGAAGAGTACGAAACAAAGACATTTTAGGTGCTGCGAAATAAGCTGCGATCGAACATGAGCATAAAGACGAAGCCAGGATCCAAAAATAGAGTTCCCGCATAAAGGCATCTCGCTTACGAGAATTAGGAAAATAAACTGGGTAATGCATGTAGCGGAATGAATGAAAGGGACAGAGGCATCGTCTGAAAGAAACTGTAGAAAGCGAGGTTAACCAATGATGTTAGATAATAAGACAGAACAGAAATGACCCTTGACTGAAGTAAGCATCGAAGAAAAAGATGCGGCAGTCAAGGGTCATTTCTTTTTTGTGGTATCTGTTTTCAACTCTGCTGCGGGCAGAGTTTTTTTACGCCCATAAATGATCATTTAACTGAGCAGAGGCCGAAAATGCACGTCATTCCGAGGGTGTTGCAGAGCGCAGCGAATCTACAAACATCATGATTGCCGGGGGCAATCATACCATTGCAAATGCGAAGCGACCGTGGGAATCCCGTGAGGTTTCCGCTGTGTTACGGGATTGCCACGCCAGTGTGCGCACTGGCTCGCAATGACGTGGAGGTAGTGCGCTAAACGATCATTTACAGTTCCGGCAGGATATATCCGTCTTCCAGCTTCAGTTTTGTGCCGTAAGGCGCACTCAGGCGGCAGAGGGTTTGATAAATCTCTTCCGTCACCTCCGGCGCGGCGATCTGCGGAAGGCCCTTATAGGCCTTGTCTCCATAGAAGCCCAGTTCCACAGGTTGGATCTTCACGCTTACCAGTTGCCCCTTTTCAAACTCCAACAGCGGCATCAAACCCTTATAATTTTTAAACTGGGTCTCCAGTCCACGGGTGCCGCCGGCAGAGCGGATATTCTCCGCTTCTTCAATGGTCAGCTCCGGATCGATGCGGAACTTTTCGTAATGGTCCAAAGGCACCTGCACCATCTTGTCCACCTGGAAAATAAAATTGGCAATGGAATAGAAAATGGGTTTTCCCTTGTACAACTCAATGGCTTTGATCTGATGGGTGCCGCTGCCGACTACAGCCGACGCGCCCCAATCAATACAGCTGCGGGCAAAGGTCTCAATGAAGAAATCCGGCTCTTCATCATCGTCGCCCTTGATCTCATGGGAATGGAAGCACACCACCACATAATCCGCATCTTTGGATGCCTGCTCGATGGCCGCTTTCATCCGGGCCATATCCATGGGATTGGGCGCAGAGCTTTTCCCTTCCGCATCGCTGAGCTTGAAATCCACATTGCCCAGAGAGAAGATCCCCGGTTTTGTGAGGGTATAGCCGCCGGCTTTGGAGTTATTGATCCGTCCGTTGATATGGGTAGCTGCCGCGATTTCTTCCAGCGCCTTCATGTGCGCTTCGTTGACCAAAAATGTTTCGCTATGGCGCAGCATATTCAGGCCGGGTCTTGCCGGGATCACCTTTCCCGGGCCGCCTGCCCGGGCCGCATCGTCGCAGGTCGCGCTGATACACAGCACCGCCACTTTCTCATCACCAGCTTCCACCATAGCAGGCGCGGTAGCCTGAGCGAGATCCAGTCCCGCACCGCACACCGGAACATTGCGCTTTTCCAGCTCTGCCAGTGTATTTTTTAAGCCGCCGTAGCTGAAATCCATGGTGTGGTTATTGGCAAAACCGAAGCAGTTAAATCCGTATCCCAGCACATCATCCAGCCGCTCCGGTGGAGAAGTCAGCCAAATACCGCCGCAATAGGTGGAGGCAAACTGATCGTAATTGGAGATCACCATTTCCAGATTATTGATCCGTACATCCGCCTGGCCAATATGTGCTTTTACCGCTTCCATTGCGGTATACCCTTCCGGCAGGGGGCGCATCAAAATCGAGTCGCCGGTAATACAGATCTTCATTGATCCAGGCCTCCCATATGATCCAAGACGAATTGGACACATACCTTGCTTCCGATGTCCAGCGCGTCTTCATCCAGCATAAAATCATTGTTGTGAGGCAGGGTCACACAGCCTTTTTCCGCATTTCGTGTACCCAGGCGGATAAAGCACCCCGGCTTCTTATCTACAAAGAAAGAGAAATCCTCGCTGCTCATTTTAATAGGCATGGGAACAATATTTTCCTCCCCTACCACTTTAGCAGCGGAATCCAGCACCCTACGGCGCACAGCCGGATCGTTGATCACTGGCAGCGCCTTGGCTTCTTCATGGAAAACGATGGTACCGCCCTGAGCCGTTGCCGCGTTTTCGGCGATGGTGCGAATACTGTCCACGATTTTCTTTTCCAGTGCCGTGTCGTAGGTGCGCAGAGATATCTTCATTTCCGCATAGTCCGGGATCACATTGTCAGTCGATCCGGCGGTCAGCTGACCCACGCAGCAGATATACTTGGCAAAGGGATCGATGGTGGTCGCCAGCATAGTCTGAATCCCGTTGTAGGTATTCACCGCCATGGCCAAAGCGTTGACTCCGCTTTGGGGCAGGCTGGCATGGGCGGTCTTTCCAAAGAATTCAATACGCACAGGATGGGATGCGGCCATACAAGCACCTTCACCCACACCCACCGTACCGTGCTCCAGCCAGTTCTCAATATGCATACCGATGATCACATCGATCTCGTCCATCAAGCCGTCTTCTACCATTTCTTTGGCGCCGCTGAGGACACCCTCTTCGCAGGCCTGGAACACCAGCATCACACGGCAAGTCAAGGTATTCTCCACCGATTTCAGCGCCTTGGCTGTACCCAGCAGCATCGCCGTATGGGCATCGTGGCCGCAGGCGTGCATGATGCCGGGTCGCTTGGAAGCATAGGGCAAGTCTGTCTTTTCCGCCAGAGGCAGTGCGTCCATATCCGCCCGAATGCCGATAGTAAAATCTTTGCATTCGGGATTTAGGAATCCGACAATACTGCTTCTGCCGTATTCTTCTGTGTACGGAATTTGCAGCGCATCCAGTTCCCGCCGGACCACCGCCAGAGTTTTCGGCAGGTCAAATTCCAGCTCCGGATATTCGTGGATCTCATGGCGCAGCTTGATAATATATTCTTTATCCACAGCAGGAAGCATTTCCCCACCTCCTTAAAATAGTTCGTTAATTGCCTGCAAAGTCTGGCGCACAAGCTGCTCGCCGCCTACATGACCCACCTGACCGGAAGACAGGAACGCACTGTAGTGGCCGCCCTTTTCCGCCTTTTCGGTAGGCAGGTAGCCTTCTGTGCCGTTGGCAAGCTGAATGAGGAAGGTCTGTTCCGCCAAGGAGCGGGCCTTGATCTGATTGCCGAAATCCAAAAACAGCTCAAAGGGATTGGTGGCAATTGCGATGCTGCCCAGGCGCATAATATGTACCTCGGTAGGCAGCACATCCGCAACATCCTGCTGCTGGAAACGCTTGAGCATACCCAAATGCACCTGCAGCCGGGCGGCATCGTTATAGTCCACCACGGTCTTATCCTGCAGATACTCCTTGATGGCCTTTTTGGCAGCGGCAACCTCTGTCAGTGTCGCGCGGCGAATAGGAAGCTGCATCCAATGGACTTCGTGAACGAACTCCACATCTTCCTGGGTGTCATCCAAGCCTTCGTCATAGACATCGATAATCTCCCGGGCAATGCGTTTGCCGGTTTTCCGCATACCCGCCAGGTCAAACATAGAGGGATCCGCTTTGCGCTTAGGCGGATTTGTACGCTCGCAGTTGGGGTCGTTGATGGGACTTTCGGGATTGACCCAGCGCACCAGATCGACAGGACACTGGTCACCGGCGGCACTGCACAGGGCCAGCAGGAACAGGTCTTCTCCAAAGTGCTGCCGCAGCAGAACCTTTACCTCACCCCAGAAGTCCGGGGAAACAAAATGCCGGTGCTGAACACACTGGGCCGGGCAGGCAAGGTTTGCCACCACACCGGTCAGCTTCTTTTCTCCGTCAAATACATACAGCAGCTCGATGCCGGAGTCGTTACCGCCTTCCAATGCTTCAAACACAGCGGTATTGGTATCGCCCCACATCTGCGCGGAGCCATCCGAGTAGGCCGCACGGCGGCACATACCCACCACTGCTCTGCCAAAGGCATTGGTAAAGCTGCCTTCTTTGCGGTTTTCCCATGCCCGCAGAGTGACTTCCGTCAGTTGCCGGGTCAGGAACTCCAGAGTTTCTTCTTCGCTGATGATCTCCGGATTTTTGGACACGGCGGCGCTCTCCACATACTTTTGGTCAGGTCGCAGCATAGTCTCCAGGGTCATACGGGAACTGTTGGACATAAAATGGCCGCCGCTGCGCTGGCTTCTGGGGTATACCGGTGCGGTGTGGGTGTGGATAGCGGCAAAGACCACCTTCATAGGATCGAGACCCACGGTATTATCTTTCAATTCTGCCCGGACTAGATCCACCAGGTTGCAGGCAACACCCACCAGGTCAGCGCTGACCAGCACCATCTGCTCGCCACCGGCTTCCACTGCCATAGCGGTAGCTGTCAAAGGCTTTTCAATGTGCGTGGAAATTCGCTCCGCGAACTGGCCTGCCAGCCCCATTTTTTTATCCGGGGTAATGCTGATCTCAGACCAGCCAATTTTCATATTGCTCATTTCTTGCGTCACCTCATCCGATCAAATTGTTTTTTTATTATACGACATTTGTGCGTCGGATTGCAACACTTGTTTTTGCCCGGCGTGCAACAAGAGGTGCTTTCGCACCTCTTGTTATATTTCAGAGTTCCGAATAACCAAAGCTGTTGACCAGAGCGTCGATCTTTTTGCCCGCCTTGCAGTAGGGGCATTCCCGATAGTCGTAGCTTTCGTAATCCGGCAGGTCATTGACACTGTAAACGGAGTATACAGGGAAATCCGCCACATCATCCACCGCGCTGTAAAGAGCCGCGACACCTGCTACCTCGCCGCCATAATAGCCGATAGCCTCCAGGCTGCGCTTGGCGGTAAAGCCGGTGGTAACCGAAGCCATCAGCACCAAAACATGCTTGCCACGGATCATGGGCTGGATATTGTCCCGGAAGATCATCTGGCTATTGGCATTGAATTCCGGCTCCACCACATAGATGGTATTGTGGGCATTGATGCTCTTAAAGCCGCTGGCGGTCAGTTCCTGAGCCAGGCAGGTGCCGATGACCGCTGTACCATCCAGGCACAGGATTGTATCCACCATTGTGGTATTCTTAAAATTCTTCACCAGGTATTTTGCAACCGCCTGGGCTTCAGAAAGGCGGGTCTTTTGGTAAGTGATATCGATGTAATAATTGATGTGGCTGTGGTTGGTCGCAAAATGTCCCTTGGCGACACGCAGGGGAACATTTCCCCGGCGAATGGGCAAGCTGGCAATTCCGATCATAGTATTTCCTCCTGGTATAAAAATGAAAAAGCATTTTTCAACATCCCCGGCGCAAAGCGTTTGCCGGGACAGCTGAAAAACGCTTTTTTTCATTATAACCCAAACATTCGCAGGATTGCAATAAAAACCTGTTTTTTGCTCTTCCAAAAATTACTGTTCATTCTTGTGCAGATTGCCTTGCCAAAAGCATCGGCTCCTGCCGCAGAAACTGGTTCGCGATGATCCGGCAGATCTGTCCTGTCCGGATCATCTCATGTACCTGGGCAAAAGTCACCCATTTGGCGTCATCCGTTTCTCCGGGGAGCAGTCGTACCGCATCCATGGAAAACTGCTTTTGCAGGCAGTAAAAATCATAAAAGGCATTTTGATCCCGGTCACTGCCCAGAAATTCAAATTCTTCCGGCTGTGCAAGAATTCCCGTTTCCTCAAACAGTTCCCGGGTGATGGCCTGCAAACTGGTCTCCCCCGCCTGAGCCGCGCCGCCGGAATTTTCCCACGTTCCGGCAAAGCTCTTTTGGGGAGCCCGCCGGGTCATAAACAGATTGCCTTTCCCGTCATGGAGCCACACGCAAACCACCAGGCCGTATTCTCCCGGTTTCCAGGGCGTTCCTCTTTTATGAATGCGCCCGGTCAGATTTCTTTGACTGTCATAAATATCGTTAAACTCCACGGTTTTCGCCCCTTGTTTTCTCATTGCTTTGATTATAACATACCCCAAAACAAATAACAAGGGCGTGCTTCAGCACGCCCTTTCGTTCAATTCAGCTCAAAAACGCCATCGGCAATGTGGGTCAGCGTACAGCCGTAGTAAACTGCCATCGCCTCTTCCAGATCGATGGCGTCCTTTACCGACGCGGTCTCATAGCAGCTGTGCATTGCCAGTTGGGGCAAGCCAATATCCACACTGGGTACGGAAACATGACCCAAAGAGATGTTGCCCAAAGTGGAACCGCCCATAATGTCAGCACGGTTGCAGTAGGTCTGCACATTCACCTCTGCCTTGGCGCAAACCTTGCGCAGCAGCGCGGCAGATACACCGTCGGTGGTGTAGCGCTGGTTGGCGTTATACTTGATGGCGATACCCTTGCCCATAATGGGTGCATTGGCGCTGTCGGCCAGCTCCGGATGATTGGGGTGCAACGCATGGGCATTGTCCGCGGACACCATGAAAGATTGGGCCAGCATCCGGCTGTAGGAAAGGCCCAGGCTCTCGCAGATCCGGCGCAAGAGGCTTTCCAACAGATTGGAAGCCGCGCCCTGCAGGGAAGAAGAACCTACCTCCTCACTGTCAAATACGCACAGCACGGGGATGCTTTTGCTTTCCTTTGCCTTCAGGAAACCCTGCATGCAGCACCAGGCACACTCCAGGTCATCCAGTGCCTGCGAAGAAATGTATTCTTCCTCCAACCCCCAAACCGTTGCCTTTTGGCGCACATACAGCGTCAAATCATGACCCAGGATCTTACCTCCGGCGGCCTCTTCCAGTAGCTTTCCCAGCTTGCCGGAAGCTTCCTTGCTGCCCATCAGCGGCAGGGTGTCCACCGCAGGATTCCATTTATAGCCCTCGTTGGCCTGGCGGTTCATATGGATAGCCACATTGGGGATCATCATCAGGTCCCGGTCAATGTCTACAAGGCGGCTTTCAATGCCGTTCTCCGTTTCTACCATCACCCGTCCCGCAACACTCAGGGGACGGTCCAGCCAGGGAGCAATCAGCATACCGCCGTAACGCTCCACCGCCAGCTTGGCGTAGGCCGTGGTCAATTCGCCGTTTTCCTTGACCTTGAAGGTGGGCCGGTCCGCATGCGCAGCGCTCATCAAAAAGCCCTGCGGTGCTGCGACGGGAACGCGGAATGCCATAACGGCCCTGCCACCACGGGTCAGATAATACTTTCCGCCGGGAACCAGCTTCCACTCTTCTCTTTCGTGCAGCGCTTCATAGCCCTGGGCCTGCAGCTGCTCCACAAGTCCCGCCACCGCGTGAAAAACGCTGTGGGCCTTGTCCAAATAATCCATTAACGCTTTGGTTCTTTTATCCATAAGTTATTCCTCCACAAGAGCGCAGAATTCGTCGATCTTATCGGCGATTGTCTGCAATGCTGCCCGCCAGAAGGCCTTGTCGGTCAGGTCAATGCCCGCTACCTTGGCAGTATCTTCGGCAGTTGCCACGGTAGTGGTGTGCAGCAGCTTCTTGTACTTGGGTACAAATGCCGCACCTTCCTTCTCGTACTGTGCATACAAACCGCGGGCAAACAAGCCGCCGAATGCATAGGGGAAGTTATAATATACAGGGCCGTAGTAGTGGCTCTTGCACACCCACATAAAGGGGTGCAGGCAGTTGTGATCCAGGCCATCGCCGTAGGACTGCTTCTGGGCATCCAGCATCAGCTCACACAGAGTGTCGGCATTCATAAACTTGCCCGGACGGTTCTTAAACACTGCGTCCTCAAAGCGGAAACGGGAGTAGATATCGCAGATGATCTGGGTGGCATCCTGCAGCTGGCTTTCAATGAGCGCGATCTTCTCATCCTTATCCTTGGCAGCCTTGATGGCAGCGTTCATGACCACGCACTCATTAAAGGTAGACGCAGTCTCCGCCACGGGCATGGAATAGCTCCGGTTCAGGGGGCGGTGGTCATGGATGCAGCGGTTGTGGAAAGCATGGCCCAGCTCGTGAGCCAGGGTCACCACATCGGTAAACATACCGTCATAGTTTGTCAGGATGCGGCTTTCTCCGATGGCATGGATGCTGGAGCAGAAAGCGCCGCCCCGCTTGCCGTCTCTAGGGTAGAAATCGATCCAGGCATCATCAAAGGCAGTGCGCACCATTTCGGTCAGCTCGCTGTCGAAGGTGGAAAACTGCTCCAGCAGGAAGTCCTTTGCCTGCTCGGTGGTAAAGCTGGTAGAAGCTGCGCCCATAGGAGCGAACAGATCATACCAGGGCAAACCGTTTTTATGGCCCAAAGCTTTGGCCTTGGCCTTTAGATACTGCCAGAACTTGGGCAGATATTCGTCCATGGCGCCCAACATAGCATCCAAAGTGGCACGCTCCATGTCGGAGCGCTTCAGCGTCATGGCAAGGGGAGATTCGTAGCCGCACAGCTGGCAGGTGGAGATGGTTTCCAGCTTGATGGCGTTCAGCGCGTGGGCAACGGGTGTCTTGATGGTCTCGTAGCAGGCGATCTCCGCTTCATAGGCATCCTTACGGACCTGCGGATCTTCATCGTAGGCCAGGTTACGGATGGAAGACAGATTGGTCACGCCGCCCCGATAGTGAACGGGCACGGTGCTGGTCAGTTCGCCCTGGAGCTTACTCCATGCGCTGCCACCGGAAAGCCGAAGCTTGGCACTGGCCTGGGACGCATCGGGAGAAAGGGCAAACTGCTGCATTTCCAGCATACCTTTGAAGAAGAACACATAGTCCTTCAGGAAATCATCCTGTGCCACCAGTTCCAGCAGATTCGGAATCCCGCAAGCCCACTTGCGGAACACCGTACCGGCACCTGCCATGTTGCTGTATACACTCATGATCCGGCCGGACTGGGAAATTGCCTCCACATCCTTGGCATCGGTTGCGGACCGCAAATGGGGATAAGAACCCAGGCAGTCACTGACATGGTCCAGTTCTTCCTGCAAGCGGATGCCGGTACGCAGCCCCTCCAAAGGCTCTGCCGTTTCCAGCGTTCCGGTAAAGGCAATGAACTCGCCGACCTTCTTTTCAAATTCCGCGAAATCCGCCAGGTACTTTGGGTCATCAAAGCCGGTATACATCCGGTCCAGATTCCATACTTTGTTCATAAGCTACAGCTCCTTTTCAAAAACTATGGCATGATTGTACTATACACCGGCGCTTCCCGTCAACCATTCTTTCCGTTTTCACCAAAATGTAATTTATTGCAAATTTGTTTGTAATTTATAGTAATTTTGTCGAATTCTTGCGTCTTTTGTCGAGCGATTGTTTTGTAATTTCCTTGCAAAAAGCACTACATTATGCTAAATTATATTTGTCGCAACCACAGCATCCAGGGGGAGTAACTTCACACGTCAGGAGAGGGATCTATGAATCAAGCAACAACCGTTATCATTGCGGACAATACAGAAGAATTTTGCTCCGGTTTAGCCGCGGCGCTGCAGCAGTCCGGCGGATTTCAGACCGTGGGCACAGCCACCGACGGCGAGCAGGCCATTCGTCTGGTTTCCGAGCGGAAACCGGATATTCTTGTGCTGGATATGATGCTCAGCAAACGGGACGGCATCAGCGTACTGAAAGCCATTTCCGGTATGGAGAAGCGGCCCGTCACTTTGGCTACATCCGGCTTCGTTACCGACTATGTAGCATCGGCAGCGGCCAATTTAGGGGTTCGGTATCTAATGCTGAAGCCCTGCGATATGAGCGCATTGGTCGAGCGATTGGAAGAGATCCGCGGTGGGGAGAACCTGCGGAAGATTCCGGCCGTCCGGCGCCCGGATAAAACCAGCATCGAAACAATGGTCACCGGCATCATCCACGAGATCGGTGTCCCCGCCCACATCAAGGGGTATCAGTATCTAAGAGAAGCTATCATTATCGCCGTCAACGATATGGATGTGATCAATGCCATCACCAAGGTCCTATACCCTCAGGTGGCAAAGACCTTCCAGACCACCCCCAGCCGGGTGGAGCGTGCCATCCGCCATGCCATTGAGGTTGCATGGGATCGTGGTGACCTGGATACCCTCCAACGCTTCTTCGGCTACACCGTCAGCAATACAAAAGGCAAACCGACGAATTCCGAATTCATTGCCCTCATCGCTGACAAATTGCAGCTTCAGCTGAAGTCTTCTGAGGTTGCCAATTTTTGACCTCAAACCCGGCAGAGTTTTTCTCTGTCGGGCTTTCTTTTTTTGCTAACAACTGCTCTGCAATCAGAACGGCAGTGTTTTTTTGTATAACTTTACCATGTTAAAGTGTTAAAGCAGCATCCGCTTCGTGCATTCATCCAAACCTTACCAAATTCGCAAAATAATACTTTACAACTTTAGTTTACCAAAGTATAATGCAGACATCAAACAACTCCCCCATTTTGAAAGGATGGTAAATTATGAAAAAGTTCATCGCTATGCTTTTGGCCCTTATGATGGTAGTAAGCTGCTTCGCAGCCTGCGCCGCTGAACCCAAGACCGACTCCGAATACATCAAAAAGAATGGCAAGCTGATCGTCGGCATTACCGACTACGCTCCCATGGACTACAAGGATGAGAACGGCGAATGGACCGGCTTCGACGCCGAATTTGCCAGACTGTTTGCCAAGGAACTGGGTGTAGAAGCAGAATTCTTCGTCATTGCCGACTGGGACAAGAAGGTTTTTGAGTTGGACTCCAAAAACATCGATTGCATTTGGAACGGTATGACTATCAATGAAGAGCTGCTGAAAACCACCAACTGCTCCGATCCTTATGTAGTGAACGCACAAGTGGTCGTCATGAAAGCCGATGTGGTCGGCCAGTACACCGATGTCGCCAGCCTGAAGGACCTGACGGTGGCGGTAGAAAACGGCTCCACCGGTAAAGATGCCGCCGAGGCTGCCGGTATCACCAACCTGGTTACATCCCAGGACATGGCCAAAGCGCTGATGGAAGTCAAGGCAGGCACTGCCGATGCGTGCATTATTGACATCACCATGGCAAATGCCATGACCGGCGAAGGCACCGACTATGCGGATCTGGCAATCGGTATCAGCCTGGAATCCGAAGAATACGGTGTTGGCTTCCGCAAGGAATCCGACTTGACCGATATGTTCAACGCGTTTAAAAACAAGCTGATCGCCGATGGCACACTGGACGCTTTGGCTCAGAAGTATAATCTGACCCTGGTAAAGTAACATCAACAGCAAGGGAGGGCAAAGCCCTCCCTTGTGGAGTGTAAAAGAAAAGAGAGGGATCCCACATGTTTCTGCCGGTAACGATGGAGCTGCTGACAGGCTTCCTGGAAACCATCAAAATTTTCATATTGACCCTTGTTTTCGCCCTTCCTTTGGGATTGGTGGTTGCCTTTGGTTCCATGAGCAAGTGGACACCTTTTTACCGGCTAAAGGGAACAGCGCTAAGTTGGCTGAGTAATTGGATGCCTATCCGGTGGTTTACCCGTGGGTTCGTTTGGATCATTCGCGGAACACCGCTGATGCTGCAGCTGATTATTATCTTCTACGGCCCCGGTTTGCTGTTCAATCTTCCCAGCATCGGCCGTTTCAACGCTGTCATCGTGGCCTTTGCCATCAACTATGCCTGCTATTTTTCCGAGATCTACCGGGGCGGTATTGAATCCGTCCCCCAGGGTCAGTATGAAGCGGGTCAGGTTTTGGGCATGACCAAGCAGCAAATCTTTTTCAAAGTCGTGCTTCTGCAGGTCATCAAACGGATCACCGCGCCCATGGGCAACGAGTTTATCACCCTTGTCAAAGACACCGCCCTTGCCCGGATCATTTCCGTTTATGAGATCACATACATGGGCGAATCCTTCATCAAGAAGGGTTTGATCTGGCCCCTGTTCTACACGGGTGCCTTCTATCTGCTGTTCAGCGGTGTTCTGACAGTTCTGTTTGGCAAGCTGGAAAAGAAATTGGATTATTTCAGAGGTTAAGTTATGGCAGTATTGCAGGTCAACAATATCAAAAAAAGCTTCGGCAAGACCCAAGTGTTAAAGGGTGTCAGCTTCAGCCTGGAAAAGGGTCAGGTACTGGCCATCATCGGATCTTCCGGCAGCGGCAAGACCACGCTTCTGAGGTGTCTGAATTTTTTGGAAACCCCCGACGAAGGCGAGATCTGGGTGGACGGTCAGCAGCTCCTGGCCTCCAAAAACGAAGAGGATATCCGCAAAAACCGTCTTCACTTCGGTCTGGTATTCCAGAATTTCAATCTTTTCCCCCAATACACCGTTTTGGAAAATGTGTCGATCGCTCCGAATCTGATGAAAAAAGGCACTCCTGAAGAAGTAAAAGCCAATTCCCTTCGGCTGCTGGAGCAGGTGGGTCTGTCCGACAAACTGGATGCCTACCCCTATCAGCTTTCCGGCGGTCAGCAGCAGCGTGTGGCCATTGCCCGGGCACTGGCTATGGATCCCGAAGTATTGTGTTTTGACGAACCCACATCCGCTTTGGATCCTGAGTTGACCGGCGAAGTTCTCAGAGTGATCCGTGGTTTGAAAAACACCGAAAATACCATGATCGTAGTGACCCACGAAATGGAATTCGCGAAAAGCGTCGCAGATGTGGTGATCTATATGGCAGACGGTGTCATTGAAGAAATGGGCACGCCCCAGCAGGTCTTCGAGAATCCCCAAAGCGAAAAAACACGGGCCTTTTTGGGCAGCAGTTTAGAAAAATTCTGACAGGAGCGACAGCAATGGAACCTATGAATCAAGAGCAAAAGATACTGGAGCTTTGCCGGTTATTGGCGGGGATCACAAATGAAACGGATATCGCCGCGTTGTTTGATGATCTTTGCACCCGCAAAGAATTAGAGAACATGGCAGAGCGTCTGTATGCCGCGAAGCTTCTGTTGGAGGGCAATACCTACAATCAGGTCATGGCACGCGCGAATATTTCCTCCGCTACTTTGAGCCGGGTTTCCCGGTGTGTGCAGTACGGCAGCGGCTATGCAAAGCTGTTAAAATAATAGGAGAAACCGGGATTCTTTGAATCCCGGTTTTTGTCTATTTCGTTCGTTTTGCTTACTTTCTTTCGGTGGTTTTCCCGATTGACAGCGGCAGCGCTGGCCGCTATAATTATGCTCGTGGGATTGTGTCCCATTTGTGGCAATGATCCTGCGTATTACTGTATGAATTCCGGCTGAATACAGCCAAGGAGGTTATTAAAAAATGGATGTTATGAGCAGATTGGCAAACTCCGTCGTTGTTCCCGTTGTTGTGCTGGACAAGGTGGAAGACGCGATCCCCACTGCAAAGGCAATGGCTGCCGGTGGTGTCGATACGATGGAGATCACCTTCCGTACCGCATGTGCTCCCGAAGCCATCAAGGCCGTTGCGGAAAACTGCCCCGATGTTTTGGTTGGCGCAGGTACCATCATCAATGTAGAGCAGGCTAAGCTAGCTGTCCAGATGGGTGCCAAGTTTATCGTTTCTCCCGGTTTCAGCGATGAAGTGGTCGGCTGGTGTGTGGAAAACGGAATTCCCGTAGCCCCCGGCTGCGTTACTCCCACCGAGATCATGGCTGCTTTGAAGCACGGCCTGAAGATGGTCAAGTTCTTCCCCGCCAATGTCTACGGCGGTCTGAACGCCATGAAGAATCTGTCCGCTCCCTTTGTGGGTCTGAAGTTCCTGCCCACCGGCGGTGTCAATACCGGTAACATCAAGGAATACATCGACGCTCCCTTCATCCATGCTGTGGGCGGCAGTTGGGTCTGCCCCAAGGCGGATATCGCAGCCGGCAACTGGGAGAAGATCACGAATCTGTGCCTGGAAGCCCGCAAGGCTGCCAAGGGCGAGTAAACCATACTATTTTGGAAAGGAATACATATCATGGCTAAGATTATCACTTTTGGCGAGTTGATGCCCCGCCTGCAGCCCTATAACTACGAGCGTTTTGTCCAGTGCGATCATGTGGAGTTTACTTTCGGCGGCGGCGAAGCGAATGTTGCCGTTTCTCTGGCTAACTACGGCATGGATGCCGCTTATGTCACCAAGCTGCCCGCCCATTCCATCGGTCAGGCTGCTGTCAATTCCCTGCGCCGCTACGGTGTAGATACTTCCAAGATCGTCCGCGGCGGCGAGCGTGTTGGTATCTACTTCAACGAGAAGGGTGCTTCCCAGCGCGGCAGCGTCTGCATCTACGACCGCGCCTACTCCGCTATTCAGCTGGCCTCTCCCTCCGATTTCGATTGGGATGCCATCTTTGAGGGCGCTGAGTGGTTCCACTTCACGGGCATTACCCCCGCGCTGGGTGCTAACCTGGTTGAGATCTGCAAGGATGCCTGCAAGGCTGCAAAGGCCCGTGGCATCAAGATCTGCTGCGACCTGAACTACCGTGGCAAGCTGTGGACCCGTGCCCAGGCCCGGGAAGCTATGACCGAGCTGTGCCAGTATGTAGATGTGTGCATCTCCAACGAGGAAGATGCCAAGGACGTATTCGGCATTGAAGCCGAAGCTACCGATATCTACGGCGGCAACCTGAACCACGAGGGCTACAAGTCCGTTGCCAAGCAGCTGGCCGATAAGTTTGGCTTTGAGATGGTCGCCATCACTCTGCGTGAAAGCCATTCCGCTTTTGATAACGGCTGGAGTGCTATGCTGTATAATGTTGCCAAGGATGAGTACTGCTTCTCCAAGAAGTACAACCTGCACATCATTGACCGCGTTGGCGGCGGCGACTCCTTCGGCGGCGGTTTGATCTATGCCTGCATGAACGGTTATGACACCCAGGCTGCTGTTGAGTTCGCTGTTGCTGCTTCTGCTCTGAAGCACTCCATCGAAGGCGACTACAACATGGTCACCCTGGCTGAAGTCCAGAAGCTGGCCGGTGGCGACGGCTCCGGCCGTATCCAGAGATAAGGAGATTTCCCATGGCAAACGAAGAACTGATTCAGGAGGAAGAGTCCTCCCTGATCACCCTCACCGATGACAACGGTGTGGAGACCGTATTCGAATACCTGGATTGCATCGAGTACCAGGGCAAGGAATACCTGGTCATGATCCCCGCTGAGGAAGATGCCAACGAGATCGTCATCCTGGAGATCGAGCCTGTGGATGAAGAGAACGAGAACTACCTGGCCGTGGAGGACGAAGCTGTTTTGGACGCTGTTTACAGCATCTTCAAAGAGCGCTACCAGGACGTGCTGACCTTCGCTGATTGATCAACGAAACACACAACTGTTTCCCTTCGTCTTCTTAACGAAGGAATATAGGTAGGACATTACCGGAAGGTCATTTGGCCTTCCGGTTTTTGTATGCGTTGGCATGTCCGCCCAAAATGCGCTGCTTGTCTCAACCGCAGGCCGATTCCCTTATAGAGAATCATTGCTTATATCACTTCAGCACAGGCGCGGCTCTCGCATAGCAGTGGAAATATATTGTTTTCATATTGACAACGAATATTTCAGAGTGTATAATTGCATAAAACAAAAAAA
>JAZNLC010000004.1:0-14988 GCA_045578895.1 Faecousia sp.
ATGGATGCCGTCGCCCAAATGGGCCGCATCATTAAAAAGACCGCTGAGCTGACCGCGGATAACGACGGCTTGGGCTGCGCCAAGCTGGTGGTATTTGCCAATGCGGTGGAGGACAATCCCTTTATGGCCGGCGCATTTCACGGTGTAGGCGAGCCGGAATGTGTGCTGAATGTGGGTGTTTCCGGTCCCGGCGTTGTATACCACGCGCTGAAAAGTGTTAAGGGGCAGCCCTTTGACGTGGTTGCGGAAACCGTAAAAAAGACCGCTTTCCGGATTACCCGTATGGGTCAGATCGTGGGTGTGGAGGCATCTAACCGGCTGGGCATTCCTTTTGGCATCGTGGACCTTAGCCTGGCACCCACACCCGCTGTTGGCGACAGTGTAGCCCGGATCCTGGAAGAAATGGGCCTGGAGGTCTGCGGTACCCACGGAACTACCGCTGCGTTGGCACTGCTCAATGACGCGGTGAAAAAAGGCGGCGTGATGGCATCCAATCATGTGGGCGGCCTTTCCGGTGCGTTCATCCCGGTTTCTGAGGATGAGGGCATGATTGCTGCCGCCGAAAGCGGTGTGCTGACCCTTTCCAAACTGGAAGCCATGACCTGCGTATGCTCTGTTGGCCTGGATATGATCGCCGTCCCCGGTGACACCTCTGCCGCGACTATCTCTGCAATTATCGCAGACGAGGCAGCTATCGGCATGATCAATACCAAGACCACCGCTGTGCGCATTATTCCCGCACCGGGTAAGGTGGTCGGCGACCGGGTGGAAATGGGAGGTCTTCTTGGCAGCGCACCCGTGATGCCCGTCCATCCCCAATCCGCTGAGGCATTTATTGCCCGTGGGGGCAGAATTCCTGCTCCCATCCAAAGCTTGAAGAATTGATAAGAATATGCAGACACTGACAAAGAAAAAGAAAATATGGCTGATCATCGGCATTTGTGTGTTGGTGCTCTGCGTGGGAATAATTGCTACCGTGCTTTTGTGGCAAAGCGGCATCTTCGCACCGGCTGTGCAGACAGACCCCACAGTGCAAACAACCTTGACACCGCATACGACCCAAGTGCCGACCACGGTAATGACAGAGCCGCCAACAGAACCCACGGAACCGCCGGTGACACCCAACCGTTTTACCCCTGAGGACTTTGCCTATGTAGGGGATTATTTGACCTGTGTGACAGAAGAATGCCAGATGGGCATTGATGTTTCCAAATATCAGGGCTACATTGATTGGGAGCAGGTAAAAGAAGCAGGTTTTTCCTTCGTGATGATCCGTGTGGGCTATCGCGGTTACGGAGAAGCGGGTACGATGCGCCCGGATGATATGGCAAATACCCATTATCGTGGTGCTAAGGCAGCAGGCCTGGAAGTGGGTGCCTATTTCTTCTCTCAGGCTACCAATGAAGAAGAAGCAAGAGAGGAAGCCCTCTATGCTTTGGAGCTGACGGAAGATTGGGAATTGGATCTTCCCATTGTTTACGACTGGGAGTACATAGATGAGAGCGCCAGAACCGCGGGAGTGGATGCGGATACCCTTACCGCCTGCACGATCGCTTTTTGCCGGGAGATCAGCGATGCGGGTAAGAAGACCATGATCTACGTCAGCCCCTGGTTTGGTAACCTACACCTGGATCAGCTGAATGAGTATCCACAGTGGATCGCGCTGTACAAAGACAATATGGACTACAAGCATCATTTTGATATGTGGCAGTATACCTGCACCGGCAGTGTGCCCGGTGTCAAGGGTGATGTGGATATTAATATTTTCTTCCCTTACTGGGAAGGGGAGGTATGGCCATGAAATTCGATTTGAGAGAAACCGCCAAGGACCATAAAATCATTGTTGCCCACCGGGGCGTTGCAGGCGGTAATATTCCCTGCAATACGATTCCTGCCTACGAAACCGCGCTGAAGCAGGGCGCTGACATGATTGAAACCGATCTGAATATGACCTCCGACGGTAAGCTGATCATTTTCCATCCTGTGATGGAGCGCCGCCATTTGGGCAAGGATGTGTATGTGGATACCATGCCCTGGGAGGAAGTCAAGGAACTGCGCTATCAGAACTATGACCGCACGCCTACCCAGTTTGGCATCATTACCTTTGATGAACTGCTGGAGACCTTTAAAGACCGCTGCTACATCAACATCGACAAGTTTTGGGGTCACCCCCAGGAGATCTACGAGGCTATCAAGAAGCACGACATGGTAGATCAGATGCTGGTCAAGAGCAATGTCACCGAGGATGTTCTGCGTGTTTTGGAGGAAGTAGCGCCTGAACTGCCCTTTATGCCCATTGTCAGTGAGGAGCATCCCTACCACGAGGAACTGCTGAAGCGCAATATCAACTATATCGGTGTAGAGGGCCTTTATAAGAAGGATGACAGCTATCTGGGCTCTTACGAATTTGCCGAGAAGATGCATGCTACCGGCCAGCTGGTTTGGGGCAATGCAATCATTTATGACTACCTGGATCAGCTTTCCGGTGGTCACTCCGACGATAGCGCGTTGGCCTATGATATGGAATACGGCTGGGGCTGGTTTGCGGAGCGTCCCTTTGATGTGATCCAAACCGATTGGCCCATGATGCTGGTCAACTTCCTGAAAGAAACGAACCGCTATTACAGATAAATCAAAAGACCCGGCAGAGTTTGCTGCCGGGTCTTTCTGCCCCAAGGGATAAATCTTGACGAAAAATGTAGTATATGGTATTCTATTATCAGCAGGAATCCGATAGATTCCGATACTTTTGGGAGGATGATCTGTATGAACGCATACTTGGAAAGTGTTTTGCAGCGCGTAAAGACCCGCTATGCCAGTGAACCGGAATTTGTGCAAACGGTGGAAGAGGTCTTTGAATCTTTGGAATTTGTCATCGATGCCCACCCGGAGTATGAAAAATACGATCTTTTAGGCCGCATTGTAGAGCCTGAGAGAATGTTTACCTTCCGTGTGGTTTGGACGGATGATCAAGGCAATGCCCATACCAATACCGGCTACCGCTGCCAGTTCAACGGTGCCATCGGACCTTATAAGGGCGGCCTGCGTTTCCGTCCCAGCGTATATCCCGGTGAGATAAAGTTCCTGGGATTTGAACAGACCTTTAAAAATGCTCTGACCGGCCTGCCTATTGGCGGTGCCAAGGGTGGTTCCGATTTTGATCCTACAGGCAAATCCGATGCGGAGATCATGCGTTTCTGCCAAAGCTTTATGACAGCGCTGTACCGCTATATCGGCCCGGATATCGATGTGCCTGCCGGTGATATCGGTGTTGGCGGAAGAGAAATCGGTTATCTGTACGGCCAGTACCGCCGGCTGAAGGGCGTTTGGGAGAACGGTGTGATTACCGGTAAGGGGATCTCTTACGGCGGTTCTTTGATCCGTCCGGAAGCCACCGGCTACGGCGCTGTGTACTATCTGGAAAATGTGCTGAAGGATCACGGTGAATCCATTGAAGGCAAGACCATTGCCGCTTCCGGCTTCGGCAACGTGTGCTGGGGAATCTGCAAGAAGGCGGCTCAGCTGGGGGCCAAGGTTGTCACCCTCTCCGGACCCGACGGATATATCTACGATCCTGACGGCGTTGTGACCGAGGAGAAGATCAACTACCTGCTGACCATGCGGGCTTCCGGCAGGAACAAGGTTCAGGACTACGCGGATAAGTTCGGTGTGCAGTTCTTCCCGGGTGAAAAGCCCTGGGGCGTGAAGGTGGATATTGCGATGCCGTCTGCTATGCAGAACGATGTACATATGGACAGTGCGGAAAAGATCGTTGCCAATGGCATCAAGTACTACATCGAGGTTGCCAATATGCCTACCACCAATGACGCACTGCGTTATCTGCGTGGTGTTGAGGGCATGGTGGTTGCGCCTTCCAAGGCTGTCAATGCCGGCGGTGTTGCTGTTTCCGCACTGGAAATGGCACAGAATTCGGAACGCCTGGTTTGGACCGCAGAGGAAGTGGATACCCAGCTGCGCAAGATTATGAACAACATCTACCGGCAGTGTGTGGATACCGCTGCTGAGTATGGCTTGGGCTATGATCTGGTATCCGGCGCCAATATCGCAGGCTTCAAGCGTGTGGCGGAAGCTATGATGGCACAGGGCATTTTCTGAGTTCCGACAAAGAAGTGAGCCACTGCATCCATTGGGTGCAGTGGCTTTGATATATAAAAAGCATTGACCCTGCCAGGTGCTGGGGGCCGATTTCCCATACAGCTTCAGCAATCAATGCTTCCTGAGAAACCCGTATTCCAGTAAATCCAACGCACGAATCGCAAAGGACGATAGATATATGGGTTCTATTCGTATTTGGAAAAAGTTAATCATTAGGAGTGCTGGAGTGAGGGGAATTTGATTTGCATTTTCACCTGCGGTGAAAATTAAAGTAGCTACCAGTTTTTGAACTGGTAGCAGCAACAATCCCTGTTGCGGTGCCCAAAATTTCTTGCTTGCTATTCGCTCGCGAAATTTTGACCGCTGGCACTCGCTCAGCTCGCTTTATCTGCCACTGGCAGCGCTCGCCTCGCTCCCCACCGGCATGTTGCATTTGAGATCGGTTCAAATCCCTCTCAAATAAAAAACATCCATACCCGATTGGGTATGGATGTTTTTTGGCGGAGTGAGAGGGATTTGAACCCTCGCGCGCTTTTTAGACGCCTACTCCCTTAGCAGGGGAGCCCCTTCGGCCTCTTGGGTATCACTCCGAATAACAGACACCATTTAACTGTTGCCAAAGTATTCTAGCACAGAGGGGTAGCTTTGTCAAGCACAAAAGCAGTGATTTATAAAATCACTGCTTCGGGGTTACCTTTTTCTTAGTGCCATCGGGGCTGACGATATAGGTGTTGTCCAATTGATTTTTCAGATTGCCGGTGACATTATCGATATAGATCCGGCGCAGCTTATCCCGCTCTGCCAGTTCTGCCTCGGTCAAACCTTCGGCCTTTGCCTTTTTAGCCAATTCATTGATCCTTGCGATCACTTCAGTCATGTTCATACATTTGCACCTCATATATACCGGTCGATAATTACAGAGATACGACCTTTTTTTGTCTGTCCGTTTACGCTGCGAAGCCTGATCTTGCCAAGTCCACGCACGGATATTTTGCTGCCTTCGCCGATTGCTTTGTCCGGTTTTTCGCAGAGAAGCCCATCAATGGCTGCCTTGCCCGCGGATACATACTGGGCAGCCAAACTCCTGCCAATGCGAAAACCGCTGCTGATCACACTGTCCAATCGCAGAGACGCCAGTGTGTCTTTGATCTCCTTTGTTTCCGGTTCCGGTACGATGACCTGGGAAAGGGGGATCGATTCCAAATATACTTTGGTTCTTCCAACACTGGAGAAGTTTTGCAGAATATAGGGAGCAATCTCGCCTGTGACAAAGAAATCGCAGCTGCCCCTACCAACACAGATATCGCCCACGGATTCCCGGGCGATGCCCGCACCCATCAGCGCACCTAAAAAGTCCCGGTGGCTCAGGGTATCTCCGTCAAAGAAAGCGGCCCGCAGGCAGACTACAGGAGATCCCGGCTCTGTGAGATAACCATCACCCAAATATTCCGGCAGGTATACCAGCATTCTTCTTTCCGCGTCGGTATAGCCGCCAAATTCCGTGAGTCCCGGTACATTGCCAAAGAGATAGCGGGTCATTTCCAATTCTCTGGGAGAGAGAAAGCAGGAATTGGAAATAATATCCCTGCGCATGCCGGCGTTGATCTTATCCCAAATCTTGGCAAGGAGAATCCGGTCTTCCGGAGTTTTTGCGATTTTTTCAATATTAGCCCGATCCATTTAATCACCGATGGTATTATATCATACCATTTAATAAACGCAAGGAAGTTTTTCTTGAGTCTTGGCGTTCTTTGGGATATAATGAAGAAAAGAAAGCAGGTGAAACCATGATCGTAGGTGTTATTGGCGGCGGTGCTTCCGGTATGGCAGCCGCACTGGCTGCCGCGGAGAATCCGGGCGTACAGGTGCTGCTCTTTGAGCGGCAGGCCCGTTTGGGCAGAAAACTGCAGACAACCGGAAACGGCCGCTGCAATTTGACAAATCTCCATGCCGGGAAAGGCGGCTACCACGGGGAGGATGCCTCTTTCGTCGGGCACGCATTGGCTTCTTTTGATCCGGAAAAAACTTTACAGTGGTTTCGTTCTTTGGGCTTGTTTACAGTTGCAGAGAATTCCGGACGGGTCTATCCCTATTCTGACCAGGCCAATTCCGTGGTGGATGTGCTGCGCTTCGCCCTGGAAAAGCCGAACATCCGGGTGATCACCGGCTTTGAAGTGACCAAAGTGCGCCGCTCGGGCAGTGGATTCTCGGTTGAGGGCGCTGAGGAAGCCTATTTGTGTGACAAGCTGATCATCGCCTGCGGCGGATTGGCGGGGACCAAGATCGGCGGCAGTATGGCAGGGTATAAACTGCTGGGTAAGCTGGGCCACCACAGCACCCGTCTGCGCCCGGCATTGGTGCAGCTGAAAAGCAGCTGGGGCGGCGTCGCCGGCTTGAAGGGCGTGCGTGCCAATTGCCATGCGCAAATTCTGTATGACAGCAATCTGCATGCCGAAAGTGCCGGTGAACTGCAATTTACCGAGTACGGCCTTTCCGGCCCTGTGATTTTTGAAGTCTCCCGGGATGCCTGCCAGAAGAAGGGCAGCTGGATCTGCCGGCTGGATTTTCTGCCCAATGTTGAGAAAAAAGCGCTTTTGCAGGAACTGTTGCGCCGACAAACGACGGACCTGCCTGTGGAAGAATTACTCACCGGTATTCTTCATAACCGCCTGGGCCGTGTTCTGGCGAAAGCGGTGGGTGTATCCGGTAACGGCAAGATCAAAGACCTTCACAAGGAAGCGCTGGAAGCCGTATGCGATGGGGTGAAAGCCTTTGACATTCCTCTTACCGAACCTATGGGCATGGACAGCGCCCAGGTAACGGCCGGCGGCATATTGACCGGGGAATTTGATTCTATGACAATGGAAAGCAAACTGGTGCCGGGGCTGTATGCCTGCGGTGAAGTGTTGGATATCGACGGTGATTGCGGCGGCTATAATCTGCAGTGGGCATGGAGTTCAGGCAGACTGGCAGGCCTCAGCGCCGGAAAGGAAGTATCATGATCAGAATTCGAGAGATCTCTCTGCCCGCGGAGCACAGCGTCCATCAGCTGCCCTACGAAGCGGCGAAACTGCTGCGGATCCCCAACTCTAAGGTCCGAAAAATGAAGATCATCCGCCGCAGCATTGATGCCCGGAAAAAGCTGGACATCCGTGTGATCTATACCATCGATGTAGCGGTGGACGGAAATGAAAATAAAATTTGTAAACAGAGCGGCTGCAAGCGGGCGGCAGTGGTACAGCCCACCTATTATAAGCCACCCAAAGCACCGGAAACCGTTACAGACCGCCCGGTGGTCATCGGCTTCGGCCCTGCCGGTATGTTCGCGGCCTTGGTGCTTGCTATGGCAGGCCTGCGCCCCATTGTTTTGGAACGGGGCAAGGATGCCGCTTCCCGGCATGCGGATGTGCAGAAATTCTTTGAAACGGGCAAGCTGGATCCCAAAAGCAATGTGCAGTTTGGTGAAGGCGGTGCCGGTACATTCTCTGACGGCAAGCTGAACACCGGTGTCAATAATCCCCGGATTGGCTGGGTGCTGGAGCAGTTTGTGAAGGCCGGTGCATCGGAAGATATCCTTTTTGATGCCAAACCCCATGTGGGAACGGATGTACTGCTGTCGGTGGTGCAGAACCTGCGCCAAAGGATCATCTCCCTGGGTGGTGAAGTCCGTTTTGAAAGTCAGGTCACATCCATTCAAACAGAAGCCGGAACAATCGCCGGCCTGGTGATCAACGGGAACGAAGTAATGCCATGCAGCCGTGCAGTGCTTGCGATCGGCCACAGTGCCAGAGATACCTTTGAAATGCTCCATGATATGGACATCCCCATGGAAAGCAAGCCTTTTGCTATGGGTGTACGCATCGAGCATAAGCAGGAGAACATCAATGAGGCCCAGTACGGCAAGAACGATCCCGTGCTGCCCCCTGCGGATTACAAGATAGGGCGGCATTTGGATAACGAAACCGTCTACACTTTCTGCATGTGCCCCGGCGGCTATGTGGTGGCGGCAGCATCTGAAGAGGGCAGGGTAGTGACCAACGGCATGAGCTACGCAAACCGTGACGGTGAAAATGCCAACGCGGCGCTGCTGGTCAGCGTAAATCCCAAAGATCTGCCCGGTGAAGGCCCCCTTGCGGGTATGTACTGGCAGCGGGAAATTGAAGAAGCGGCCTTCCGTGCCGGTGGCGGCAATTACAAAGCACCCGCTCAAAAAGTTGGTGATTTCCTGGCCGGTGTTCCCAGTGAGACCGGCGGCAGTGTGTGTCCCACCTACCGTCCCGGTGTTACCTGGTGCGACCTGAACCGGGTACTGCCCCATAAGATCACCCGGGCATTGAAAGAAGCGCTTCCCCGGCTGGAAGGAAACCTGAAAGGCTTCTCCGATGCCGATGCGGTACTGACAGCACCTGAGACAAGAAGCTCTTCTCCTGTGAAGATCCTCCGTGATGAATCCAGGCAATCGGTACTTCGTGGCCTATATCCCACCGGTGAGGGCGCGGGCTACGCCGGCGGTATCATGTCCGCCGCTTTGGATGGCATCCAAACCGCGGAAGCGATTATTGAGTCGTTACAATAAGAAAAAACAGCGTGAAGGAAACTTCACACTGTTTTTTTGCTGTACAAAGAAAACTACCGGCCGATGGTTATGATGCTATCCGTTCACCTTTCGGTGTCAGCCAGCGAACCGGCACACCCTTGGTTGTAGGGCATATAAACTTCAGTATTTTCGGAAGATCCTCCTTACAGTGTGCTGCGGATGGCAGCTTCAATTCTTTCGGGAGTGGGAAAAGCCTGGGCTTCCAAAACGGGACTAAAGGGAACGGGGCAGAAAGTACCGCCTACGCGCTTGATAGGTGCGTCCAAACAGAAGAATGCCTCGCTGTCAGCGATGGTGCTGACAATCTCGCCACCGAATCCGGCGAATTCTACGGATTCATGGACGACCACTACCCGCTTGGTTTTCTTGGCGGTGGTGATAATGGCTTCCCGGTCTAAAGGGCTCAGGGTGCGCAGATCCAAAACTTCCGCTTCAATACCTTCCCGGGCAAGCTTTTCGGCTACCTGCAGGCTCATCTGCACCATGCGGCCGTAGGTGATGATGGAAACATCACGACCCTCGCGCTTGATGTCGGCCTTGCCCAAAGGAATGGTGTAGTTTTCATCGGGAATCATACCCTTTTCCTTATACAGAAGCTTCTGCTCCAGGAAAATGACCGTGTTGTTATCCCGGATGGCAGACTTCAGCAAACCCTTGGCATCATAGGCAGTGGAGGGAACAACTACCTTCAAGCCGGGCACATGGCAGAACATCTGCTCTAAAGATTGGGAATGCTGGGCGGCAGCACCGGTACCACCGCCGGCGGGGGTGCGTATAACCATGGGTACATTGACCTTGCCGGCGAACATGTAGTGCATCTTTGCGGCCTGATTGATGATCTGATCATAACAAACGGTCATAAAGTCGGAGAACATCAGCTCTACGATGGGACGCATGCCGGTAATGGCGGAACCGACACCGGCACCTACAAAGGCTGCTTCGGAAATGGGGGTCTCACGAATGCGCTCGGGGCCGAATTCTTCCAGCATGCCTTTGGAAACGCCAAAAGCGCCGCAGTATACGCCGATGTCTTCGCCCATCAGGTAAACGCTCTCGTCCCGGCGCATTTCTTCACACATGGCCTCCCGAATGGCATCACGGTAAGTAATCTCTCTCATATTACGCATATTACCCATACTCCCCTCAGTCAGCATACACATCGGTCTCCAGGTCGGAAAGGTCCGGCTGGGGCTGCGCTTTGGCGTATGCTACGGTGTCGTTGATGATCTTTGTTGCCTGCTTGTCCAGCTCATTGATCTCTTCGTCGTTGAAAGTACCGGCTTCCACCAACTCCTGGCGGAAGCGGAGGATGGGATTGCGGTCCTTCCAATATTGGATCTCTTCCTTGGTGCGGTACGGATTGCTGTCAGACTTGCTGTGGCCGGAGGTACGGTAGGTATGCTCCACAATCAGTACGGGACCGTTTTCTAAAGCATAGGCACGAGCCTGCAAAACAGTATCGTAAACTTCCAGCACATTGTTGCCGTCACACTCGAAGCACTTCATGCCGTAGGGGATGGCGCGTTTGGCCAGATCGGGATCGCCTACGACACGGCGCAAGGGCGTGGACAAGCCGTAGGTATTGTTGGTCAAAACAAACAGAACGGGCAGCTTCCATGCGGATGCCAGGTTCATGGATTCATGCATGGAACCTTCGTTGGAAGCGCCGTCACCGAAGAAGCAAGCCACTACCCGGTCGGGGATATGCTTCATCTTGATTGTCAGTGCGGCACCGCAGGCAATGGGGCCGTTGCCGCCGACGATACCATTGGCACCCAAAATACCATTATCAAAGTCACAGATGTGCATAGAGCCACCCTTGCCGTGGTTGGTACCGGTGGCACGGCCCAGGAGTTCTGCCATCATGGCGTTCAGATCTACACCCTTACCAATGGTCTGACCGTGACCGCGATGGGTAGCCAGCATATAATCATCCTTCTTCAGCGCGGCACCGGTACCGACGCCGGTAGCTTCCTCGCCGATACACAGGTGCATGGTGCCATGAACCAAGCCTTGGCCGAAGAGCCCAAAGGCGGTCTCTTCAAATTTGTTGACGAGCATCATCCGCAGCATCAGCTGACGGCACAGCTCTTTGTCCGCAAGATATTGCTGTGTATGGATAATCATGTTTCTCTCCTGTTTTGGTAGTCATAGATTTGCTCATACTAAGATACCATAATTCTTTACATATGTCAATATAGTTTACAAATGTAAAGAATTGGGCATAACTGAGATAGTTGACATTCAGAGATCCCTGTAGTATAGTGGGGTTGTCAATTGTAAACTTATGTTGTGATTGTAATCTTTTTGTGGTTTTGGCGGATATTGTGAAATCCGTTTTTTAGGTATCGACATTGGCACATCCGGTGTCTGATCTGGCATTTTCAACAAAGAATGCAATTCAGCTGCCTGTGGCTGCCGGAACCAAGACCGTCCGTTTGGACGGGATTGCTATCATGAGCATGGAGCCGGGTTATGGGGTAATGTCCGGAAAGGGGGATAATTCATGCCGATCCATGAAGACCTGAAATACTCTATGAAGCTGCGCAGCCTCTACTATCTCTACGAAAAGGGGTATACCCAAACCGAGATCGCGAAGCGGCTGAATATATCCAGAGTCACTCTGAGTAAATGGCTGGAAGAAGCCAGGGCCGAGAAGATGATCAAATTCCAAATTGTGGATGTCAGGGGTGAATTACCGCTGCTGCATTTGGAAGAGGAAATGAAGGAACTGTTTGGCCTGCGGGATGTGAAAGTGATCAACAGCGAGAACACCGATGATTCCGGCACTATGTGGAAACTGGCTACCCACGCAGCATCCTATTTCCGGCAGATGATCCACAGCGATATGAAGATCGGCCTGACTTGGGGTCGAACGCTGAATGCTATGATCAGTGAACTGCCCAAAAGCTACGATGTGCGTAATCTGTCGGTCTATACCTTGGTTGGCAGTGTTTCCGGCAGTGCCGCTTTCCAACCCAACATTTTGGCGCAGAACCTGCTAAATAAGTTTTCAGGCAGCCTGGAGATCATTACTGCGCCATTTCTGTGTCCGACAGAGCAGCTGTGTTGTGATTTTAAACGGATGAAGGAAGTGGCGGGAATTTTGGATCACGCCAAGGATTTTGACATGACCCTTGTGGGCATCGGCGAAGAACCTATGGATCCCGATACAGCCCTCAGCGATTATCCCTTTGATGCGGAAATGATCCGCGACCTGATCGCACACGGAGCGGTGGGTGACATCTGCGGAAACTTCTTTGATATTGACGGCAAACTCTGCGACACATTTATCAAAAACAGAATTCTGTCGGTGGATATTACGGAACTGCCCAGGCACAAGCTGGTAGTAGGCATCGGCGGCGGTACAAAGAAGGTCAGATCTGTCTTGGGCGCGCTCCACGGTGGTTATTTGGATGTGCTGATCACCGACAGCCAAACGGCTATGGCTGTAGTGGAAATGGAAAAACAACTGCGCAAATGAAAATGCATGTGCCTGCTGTTGCAGCAGGCACATTTTTATTTGCAGAATAAATAGATCAGGATCACCCCATGCAGAACAAGCAGGAGGGGAAGCCCAAGAAAGAACCGAGGATGCTTTGTTTTATGGCGAAACAGACGCATTGCCACAAGGGCTCCCAAACTTCCGCCTATAGCTGCGATGCCCAAAAGAGTCGCTTCCGGGATGCGCCAGGTATTTGCTTTGGCTTTCATTTTATCGGTCAGCATAAATAGGAAGGCTGCCGCATTGATTATCAATAGGTAGGCGATCAGAATATCCATATAAACAGCCTTTCTGGAGGGATGGAATGTGAGAAAACTTTGCCTTGTATGGGCGGTAGCATTACTGCTGCTGGCCGGGTGCGCGAATCCTGCAGATTTTGAGACCATGGCAGATGAATACGCACCACGGGAAGAAGCAACGCCGCAACAGACCGGGATGATCCTGGACCGGGAGGCGGTGAGCATCGGAGACGACGATGGGATGGACCGGATCTATCTGTGTGATGACTTCTGTGTCATGGTGCAAACCTTTTCCGCAGGAGATTTGGATGACACGATCCGCAGTATCACCGGTTACGCAAAAGAAAAGCTGACAGTGATGGAACGCCAAAACCAGGGAACAACCGGCTATGAATGCGTTTGGGTGTCGGCAGGAGAAGGGGGAGACCAGGTAGGCCGGTTTCTGATCCTGGATGACGGAGAACACCACTATACCATCAGCGTGATGGCAGACGCGGAAAAGGCAGGAGAGCTGACCGACACATGGCAGCTGCTCATGGATTCCTTTACCATTGGCCTGCCGGAAACAACAAAAGGATAGCATAACCGCGTATAATTGTCAAACGGAGGCCGCCAGCCTCCGTTTGCTTTTTCTTTGCCGATATGCTATAATGCCACAAAAGGAGAGATGAATATGGGTTATTTTGGTTGCCATCTATCTGCTTCGGCGGGATTTATGGGCATGATCCGTACAGCACTTGGGATTGATGCCAACACATTTGCATTCTTTACCCGTAATCCCAGGGGCAGCAAGGCCAAACAGGAAGATCCCGCGGATGCGGCTGCCGCTGTGACAGCGCTGAAAGAACATGACTTCGGTACCCTGGTGGCGCACGGTGCCTATACCATGAACCTTTGTACGGCGGATCCGGAAGCAAGAGCGTTTGCCGCATCGGTGCTGGAGGATGACCTGCGGCGTATGGCTGCAGTGCCTGGCCAGTTTTACAATTTTCATCCCGGCAGCCATGTGGGGCAGGGAACGGATGTCGGTATTGCGCAGATCGCCGATGCCCTGAAAGGGGCTCTGCGCCACGGTTATCCTGTTACCGTATTGCTGGAGACTATGGCCGGCAAAGGCAGTGAGGTGGGTGGAAAATTTGAGGAACTGAAAGCGATCATGGATGCTGTTGGCAGTGACCGGCTGGGTGTCTGCCTGGATACCTGCCATGTATTTGACGGTGGCTATGATATCGTGAATGACCTGGACGGTGTGCTGGCGGAATTTGACCGGATCATCGGCCTGGACAAGCTGCGCGCCCTGCACCTGAACGACTCAAAGAATACCTTCGGCAGCCGTAAAGACCGACATGCATGCCTTGGAGAAGGCAATCTCGGGATGGAGACTTTCCGCAATGTGGTGAATCATCCTGCATTGACGGGAAGACCTATGATCCTTGAAACACCCAATGAGCTGCCTGGTTATGCAAAAGAGATCCGGTTGCTGCGTGACATGGAATCGTAACAAATTCTTAATTTGACAAATGCTGCGGCAGATAGTATTTTGAAACGAAAGGGAGGTGACAGCGTGGAAAGCCTAATTCAAACCATCGTAAACGCAAGAGATACCTATTTATTCGTATATATCGGCATTGTTCGCTATGTGATGCCGGTTCTTGCCTTTCTTCTGCTTTTGCGGTGTGCAAGACCTCTGCTGACCTTCCGCAGAGAGCCGGAGATATGGGCATGGCTGTGTCTGGAAGGCGGTAAGAAACTGCCTATTACCCACTGGGAAAATGTGATCGGCAGGGATAAAAACAGCGACGTGGTAATCGACCTTGCTACCATATCCCGTAGTCACGCAGTTTTAACCCGGTATGACGATGGCAGTTGGAGCATTTCTGCTGTGGAAGGCGGCGGAGGAATCAAGGTAAATGGCAAAGATGCGGTGGTTCGCGCACTGAAAAAGGAGGATGTGATCACCATTGGCGGCATTGAGATGACCTTGCAACCCATCTCTCCCCAGCAGGAAAAGCGTCTGGCGCAGATCCGGACAAAGGCATCCAGCTATCCTGCCAGCTTTGCCAATATTCTGCTGCTTTCCATTTTTCAATTGTTGACCTGCATCGGATTTCTGATGGCAGGGGACAAGGAATATACCCAGTCTTATTTGCTGGGCTTTGGCGGCATTATGGTCTGCCAGTGGACACTGTTTTTGTTTTATATCTTTATTCGCAGACCGGCCTTTGAGGTGGAAACCATTGCCTTCTTCCTTTGTACGATGGGAATGTCGGCAATCTGTACCGTGGTGCCGGGAGAGGCCACAAAGCAACTGATCTCTATGATTCTGGGCATTGCGGTATTTCTGGCGGTTGGCTGGGCGCTGCGTGACCTGAAACGGGCGAAGAATATTCGCTATGTGGCAGCAGTGGGCGGCGTTGCTCTGCTTTTGGCGACACTGCTTTTTGGCAGTGAGATCAACGGCGCAAAAAACTGGATCATCATTGGCGGAATGTCTATCCAGCCTTCGGAGTTGAGTAAGGTGTGCTTTGTCT
>JAZNLC010000005.1:0-3943 GCA_045578895.1 Faecousia sp.
TCCACCGGGCGCAGATATTTTTCCGGGTTCTCCGCAGCGATCAGTTCTGCCAGCGGCACTGCTTCATCGGCAGTGTATTCTCCCGCCTGCACCCGCCGGAGCTGTGCCATACAGCCACCGCAGCCCAACGCTTCGCCGATATCCTTGCAAAGAGTCCGGATATAAGTACCCTTGGAGCAGCGCACCCGCAGCCGGATGCCGTCAGCTTCCATGCCCAAAAGAGTCAGCTCATGGATGGTGACCGGCCTTGGCTGCCGCTCCACTTCCCTGCCTTTTCGCGCCAGGTCATAAAGCTTTTGCCCACCTACCTTCAAGGCCGAGTACATAGGCGGCACCTGCAAAATATCTCCCCGAAACTTTGCCAGGACAGCTTCCAGCATTTCCCCGGTGACGAAAGCACCCTGCTCCGTCAGTACCGTTCCGGTAATATCCTCCGTATCGGTGGTGACGCCTAAACGCAGCACCGCTTCATAGGTTTTTTCCGCATGCTCAAAAAATTCCACTGCCCGGGTGGCCCGACCCACAAACACCGGCAAAACGCCTGTCGCCATAGGGTCCAGCGTACCGCCGTGACCCACACGGCGGGTATGCAGCACACCCTTGAGCTTACTGACCACATCGTTGCTTGTCCAGCCTTCCGGCTTGTCCACAATTACAATTCCATTCATAATCACATAAACAGTTTTTCCATTTCCATGGAAACCATCGTTGCCGCTTCCTCCAGCTCTGCTTTCAGGGTAGCACCGGCAGCGCCTTTATGTCCGCCACCGCCGAATGTGGCGCAGACCTGGGCGGCATCGTAGCCCGGCAGTGCCCGTACGGAAATCTTGACGCATCCGTTCGCCGTCTGGCGCAAAGTTGCGGCAATTTTAACGCCTTCGATACTTCTGGGGAAGCCGGAAACATTTTCCAAATCATCTTCCGTTAATCCCAGATCCCGCTCTACCTGAGCAGGCAAAGCGCAAACCGCCACCTGACCGCCGCAGCGGAAGCGGATATTTTCCGTGATCCAGCTTTGCAGCCGGAGTTTTCCAAAGCTGTTGGTGTCAAAAATCGCCTGGTTGATGGCCTGCAGATCGCCGCCCGCGTCACAGCAGGCTGCCGCAGTGCGGAAGGAATGGGAAGTGGTGTTGGCATAACGGAAGCATCCGGTGTCGGTAGAGACCGCCGTATAAAGGGCTTCTGCCATCCGCTTATCCAGGGTCACACCCAAATCCGCCAGCACATCGTAAATGATCTCACCGCATGCACCGGCAGACGCGTCTACCAGCTGCAGCGGCGCGAAGGGAGTATCACTGCCGTGGTGGTCGATGCGCAGCCGTACAGACTTTGCCAAATGGCCGTAAGCTTCCGGCAGCAGCTGGGGCGTGGCGGTGTCTACCGCGATGAGGACATCTCCCGCTTCGGGGCAATCTTTGGTAAGCCCTTCGTGCAGATGCAGGTATTTTTCCGTTACTTCCATATTCCGCAGCACATGAGCGGTCTTGCCCAACTGCCGCAGACCCAGGCATAAAGCGGCCGCGGAACCAATGGTATCCCCGTCAGGCCGCTTATGGGTCAGGATCAGAAAAAAATCATGCTCCCGGAGCCACCGGGCAGTTTCATTCCTCGTCAGACTGCTCATCGCTCTTAACCTCCAAAGAGTTGATCAGCTTGAGCATTTTTGCGCCGTAGGTGATGCTGTCATCCAGCGCCCACACCAGTTCAGGGGTGTAGCGAAGCTTCAGCGCGGCGCCTAATTCCCGGCGCAGGTAACCGCCGGCGGACTTCAGACCCTTCAGCGCCTCTTCTGCCTTGTTCTCATCCAGGAAGCTGGCATAGACTTTGGCGTAGCGCAGGTCAGGGGTGGTCTCCACATGGGTGATGGAGATCATGGTAGACTGGACTCTGGGGTCCTTCAAATTTCGTAAAAGAGAAGCCAGTTCCTTTTGGATCTCTTCATTGATTCTTCCGATTCGATTGGATGCCATACGATAGCCTCCTATCCTTTCAATTTATTTTCTAAAATAAGCTTTTTCAAAATCACAGTGCAGTAAGGGGGTCGTGTTACTTTCTTGTCTCCGAACAAGAAAGTAACCAAAGAAGTCGGTAAAGGGGAGGGACTGAGTTCCTTGCTCCCGCAGTCAAAGCCGTCCCTCCCCTTAAACCCCTCCCGCGCGCACTTTCGATAATGCCTTCAAAGACTTCGGGTTTCAGTATACGAATTCCCCAACGCGCCATCTTGCTGGCGGCGGGGGGATTCTTAAGGGGGATGCATTTGCTCGAAATGCCCCCTTAAGCCGGCTTCTTTCCTCCATTTCTTGCCGGAACAAGAAATGGAGCCCGCCGGGAGGCATTGCGCACCGTTTCACGCAGCATCTTCTGTTTTTTTGTTTTACGATTTCCTTTGCATTACAAAAGCCAGCTGCCGCAGCTGCGGCGGCTGGCCTTTGAGGATTATCTCTTGACTTCTTCCATGATGAAGCACTCGAAGATATCGCCTTCCTTGATATCGTTGAACTTGGCAATACTCATGCCGCACTCGTAACCGGCAGTAACTTCCTTGACAGCGTCCTTGAAGCGCTGCAGGGAGCCAACTTCACCCTCGTGGATGACGATGTTGTCACGCAGGACGCGAACCTGTGCGTCCCGGCTGACCTTGCCGTCCTTGACCATACAGCCGGCAATGGTGCCGACAGAGGAAACCTTATAGGTCATGCGCACTTCGGCATGGCCAATGACAGCTTCCTGGAAGGTAGGTGCCAGCATACCCTTCATAGCGGCCTCGATCTCGTCGATGGCATCGTAAATAACCCGGTAGAAGCGCATATCCACAGCGGTACGCTGGGCGCTTGCCTGAGCACCGGCATCGGGACGGACATTGAAGCCGACGATGATGGCACCGGAGGTGGAAGCCAGCAGAATGTCGCTTTCGTTGATGGCGCCGACACCGGCATGGATCACACGAACACGGACTTCCTCATTGGAGATCTTCTCCAGGGATGCCTTAACGGCTTCGGCAGAACCCTGCACGTCAGCCTTAACGATCAAAGGCAATTCCTTCATTTGGCCTTCCTGCATCTTGGCGAAGAGGTTATCCAAAGTGACCTTCTGCATTGCGTTGGCCAAAGCGTCCTTCTGGGCCTGCTTGCGCTGCTCCACCAGCTCGCGGGCCATACGCTCATCGGTGACGGCATTGAACTCGTCGCCGGGAGCGGGGACTTCGGCCAGGCCGGTGATCTCAACAGGTACGGAGGGGCCTGCGGCCTTGACAGTGCGGCCCTTGTCGTTGGTCATAACGCGGACACGGCCTACGGCAGTACCGGCGATGACGATATCGCCCTGCTTCAAAGTACCGTTTTGCACCAGCAAGGTGGCAACGGGACCGCGGTTCTTGTCCAAACGGGCCTCAATGACCGTACCCTTGGCACGGCGGTTGGGGTTGGCTTTCAGTTCCTGCACTTCGGCAGTCAGCAGTACCATTTCCAACAGGTCGTCCAGGCCCATGCCGGTCTTTGCGGAGATGGGTACGATGATGGTGTCGCCGCCCCACTCTTCGGGGATCAGGTCATACTTAGTCAGCTGTTCCTTGATCTTGTCGGGGTTGGCGGTAGGCTTGTCCATCTTGTTGATCGCCACGATCAGAGGTACTTCAGCGGCCTTGGCGTGGTTGATGGATTCGATGGTCTGGGGCATGATGCCGTCATCGGCAGCAACCACCAGAATTGCGATATCGGTAGACTTGGCACCGCGGGCACGCATGGAAGTAAAGGCAGCGTGGCCGGGAGTATCCAGGAAGGTGATCATCTGGCCGTCTACATCAACAGTATACGCACCGATGTGCTGGGTGATACCGCCGGCTTCGCCTGCGGTAACGGAAGTTTTCCGGATGGCATCCAGGGTAGAGGTCTTACCGTGGTCAACGTGACCCATGACAACGACGACGGGAGCACGGGTTTCCAGC
>JAZNLC010000006.1:0-10822 GCA_045578895.1 Faecousia sp.
ACGTAAGAAGATTTTTGTTCGCATTTCCAAAGTGCTGTCCCGTGTAGCCATGGTAACTCTGATGCTCATTGGCCTTTGTACCGTGTCTGTCCTCTCCGTAAAAGCCTGGCGCGAACCCGCCCTGCGCTTTGTACTTGAAACATTTGACCGTTACTCCACTGTGGGTATGGAAGGCGAAAACATTCAGGACCATAAAACACCAGAAGAAATCCTGACAAGACTGGCCGAGAATATTCCTGAAGAATATACGTTGGTATATAAAAATGTTCAAGATGAATACTATCAAGTGCGGTACGTGGGCAGTGCTGCAGGGATAATTAACTTAATTGTGATGGTAGATCGTCACGGTGCTTACTTTGATACCGAAAGTACAGCAGGTACACAAATGCAGATTAACGGTTTCGACGTTGTTTTTGTTGACAAAAATGGCTATCGAGCTATGTGGCTGGATGAAGATCGTGGATTAATGTTTGATTTAAGGGCAAGTAGCATCGAAGAGACGTTTTTTTGGGATATGGTATGTTCTCTTATGCAGTGATATAGTAAGGAGAAAAAAATGAAAAGAAGTAGCTTTGTATTGCTTTTACTAGCGTTGTTAATGAACTTATCAATCATTCCAGCATTTGCAGCAGAGAGAGATGATGTTCAGCCATTGTATAATAATATAGCGACGATAATTGTAGGTTTGGAGATTAATAAGAATACTGGTGTTGCGATCTCTGACGGCGCTGTTGATGCCTATTATCAAGTTCCAGTAGAAGTTCTTGTACAATTACAGATGTATAAAAATGGCCAATGGAAAACGGTTATGAGTTGGAGTAATTCCGGTACAGGAGCTGCCTATGCAGGCGGCCAGTGGACGGTGGAATCTGGCTATAACTACCGTACCCGGGTAACAGGTTCTATCTGTAATGATCTCGGAATCCCTATCGAATCCGAAGTAGGAACAAAAGAAGTGTATTATCCCGCATCTTGATGCAATTAAACAAACCAACAACACGCGGTTTCTCAGAAACGAGAAACCGCGTGTTTTCGTTGCGGCCAGTGGCAAAACATTTAAGACAAATTTCGACATTTTTGTTGCATAAGAGAATATTTATTCGTTTCCTTTATTAAGTAGCTGTTGTGACTAACAAAGAGTTGCTCAACAATGTGAGGCATGAAGAAATGGAAGAAGTCTCAAACTATGTAAAGAAAAAGGTTCAGGAAAGCAAAACTGCCCGCAATGCGCCTGTGGTGGTTGCTTCGACAACCTCTGCGGCTGACGAAATCAAAAAGTTCAAAGAACTCCTTGATATGGGTATCATTACCCAAGAGGAATTTGACGCAAAGAAAAAGCAGTTGCTTGATTTGTAAAATGACGAACAGGGAGCCTGATGGCTCCCTGTTTTTATGCTTCCAAAAGGGCTTTGTATTTGTAGGCGGTGGTGCGGCTGATGTCGTACACTCTTGCCAATTCGCTGATGTTCAGCTACCCGGATTTGTAGATCGGGCAGTGCCGCAGACACCATTCACCTTGTCAAACGCATTTTGGTAACAGTCTGCGTGAACAGCTTTATGCTTGCTGGCTTTCACCCCAGGATGGGCATCACAGGCAGCCCGGAACGCCCCTGATTGGTTACCGTGCCGTCCAAATCAAAAAGAACCGTCCAAGATCACTTCGTGAGCGTATCCTCTTTTCCCCGGTAGACAACCAGCTTACAAAACAGAAATTCCAAAACAAAGTTTGCCAGCATGGTAACGATCAAGATCAGAAAGTCATTTACACCGTATCCTTCCGCCAAATTGCCCAGGTATGTAGACAACGGAGTGAATACCAAATAAAAGCCAAACACCTTTGCCATGGCTACCGGCACATTGGCGGCAGACTTAAATGTATATCGGCGGTTCAATGTAAAATTCCACAGGATGGAAAGCACAAGGGAAATGAGATACGGGATCCAGTAATCCTTGACAAAAATTTCAAGCAGCGCAAAGGAGCCGATTTGGATCACACCTGCGGAGATGGAAAACAGCGTGAATTTTATCGCTTGCCATAATGATTTCTTTTCTTTCATCTTTTATCATCCTTTTTTATGGAATATCCTGCTCAATAGTTTCCGGCGGTCTGTCCAGCACCTCCGGATGGGAGAGCAATCGCAGGAAATATTTTATCACAGATGCGTAATAAAATCCATCGCAAATCCGTTCATCCAGGTTGAACCGCAGATCCATATACTTGCGTTCCGTGATTTCACCGTCTTTGATTTCCTCCGCCCGGCGCTTTCTGCCAAAGGCGCAGAAGGCAGGCACAGTGCCAAAATCATACAGATGGTGATAGACCGGACGGATACCTAAAGATCCCATAGAGGTAAAGTACACACTTGCGTGGAAAGGACTCAACTCCAGCAGGAATTTGGGTGCAAGCCCGAAATAATCCAGCAATTTCACCAGCCACACGACAAACCGCAGGACCAGTCTGGGTGTGGAAGTAAGGAAGCCGGCCGCATTATCTACGCCGGAGTCTTCCATTTCGTCTTTTGCGCTTGTCACGGCGGCATTGAACTTTTCGTATACATCCCGGGCAGTATCCCCGGGACGGAAATGCACCTTGATTACCGTGTCGGGAGAATCCTTGGTCATCTCCTTCTTTACGGTCATGCACACTGCGATATCTTCGCCCCGGGAGTAGATCCTTTGGCCGGCTACGAAGCGGTTCAATGCCGGATACTTGGCAACCGTCCGCACATAAGCGGCAACGATCGCATGGGTCATTCCAAAATTGGGCATATCCTCCCGACGCTTGCTGCGGATATACCGGTCGAGCGCAGTAATCTCTACAGACTCGTCGAAGAGAATGTTTGCGCCCACACGCTGAGGCATAATGAACGGCGTGATCTGCTCGATTGCCGGAGAAGAACGGATATACCGACCGTCTGAACGGTCTTTCCAGGCAGGATGGTACTTGCCGTCCGTATGTACTTTGATTGCCGGCCACAGCAGGAGCATACCAAGGACCGTTACAGAATCCACCCAGCTTTTTGCGTAGATGCAGCCGGTGAGCGCAAGCAGAAACAGTGTCAGCAGCCAGATCTTCTTATTCTTACCGCTGATGAGCTGTGTATAGCAAAAACAAAACAACAAGCTGGCGATCCAGGCTGCAACAGAGCAGGACTTAATCGCAAAGCACAAGCCCATCATCCATACCGGTACCGCGGTGCGATACAGCATTTCACTGCCGCAAATGATTGTGATCAGCACATACAGAATTGCCGCCGTGATCGGCAGGATCGCGCCAAACCATAGATTGCCGTGATACCAAACAACGCGAAGCACCGCTGACGCGATCATACACAGCGCCATCAGCCAAAGGCAGGGATGCCTCCGGCTTGCATACAGGTGTACCCTCTTTTCCATAGGTTTTCCTCTCTATCTTTTTCTAAAATACCGATCCCGGTATACAAATCCCTCCGCAACCAAACACACCGGAATTGCGGCAAAGAAATCCACCGCCGAATGCTGCTTGATAAACATGGTGGAAAGGCAGATCATAATCACTGCAAACACAACAAAGCCGCGCCAAGCAGGATGCGCAGATTTTTCCTTCGTCCAAACAGAGGCGATACCCAAGGAATATGCCACATGCAGCGACGGGCAAACACCGGTGTTGGTGTCAAAGGCATACAGAAAGCTGACACAGCGGGTCAGAAAATTATCATTTACAAATTCTGCAGGACGCAGATCCTGCCGTGTAGGATAAACAATGTAACAGATCATTGCCAAAACCTGGGTGATGATAATATAGGTCTGCAGCCGTTTGAAGCTATCCACATTGTAAAGCAGAAAGTACCCAAGCGAAAAAACGATCAGTGCGTACCAGAACACATATGGGATCAAGAACCACTCACAGAATGGAATCAAATCATCCAGCCACATATGCACCGGATGGCAGTTTTCTGCTGGGATCAGATTCTCGGTGAGAAAATACAAGATAAAATAACCCACCCAACCCAGCAGCAGCTTTAAATGGGCAAACTGCGGCTCATTTACCTTTCGCAGCCGAAAGGTTCGATAATCAACGACCGGCTTTTTCATAGACACGCTCCTTGGGGATGTTAGTCGGATAATCTTTTTTGGGGATGTTCCGATAAGGCACTACGGTATGCTCCGGTAGCGCCTCAGCAATAGTGGTAATCTCTTCCATCAAATAGCTGCAAATCCGGCTGCGCTCGGCATCCATCGTTGCTTCCGCATTGAAGCGTATCGGCTTACCCAGGCAGATCTTTCTCAGCTTCGGCGCAATGTACATGGGAACAAAGCTAAGTTCTTTTCCGGTCTTCTTATAATACAGCTTCGCAATGTCAATGAACTTATCCTGAAAATCATAGACGATGTGATTGCGCTTCACATCATGCTCCGGAAACACCACGACGCTCTTCCCCTCCTGCAGCTTCTTTACTGTATTCTTGAAAGTGGAAAGAATGCGGGTGTCGTGGTAAACACCGATGGTGCGGGCATTGCTGAATATGCAGACCGACAGCGGCGCAATGATGTAGGAAAGCAGCTTGTAGCCCAGATGGGTCCATTTCGGCTTTTGACTCCAGAAATCCCGGAAGGCATATTTGGGCACATCTTTCAGGTGCATCATCTCTCCGGCGCACCAGATGTAAGGCTCGCCGGGTACATATAATTCACCCACGATGGGGCCGTTGATCTGGCAGTGATTACTTACGATGATCACCGGCTCGTCGGGCAGTTTTTCAGCGCCTTCTACCTGCGTCTTGGGGTAAAACACCTTTACAAACCACTTTATGATTTTGAACAATACGGACGGTCTTTTCTCAATCATACGATTTCCTCCATTATATTCCTCTAAGAATACAAGAGAAATTTCAACTCAACATCAACTTGCCGCCGCAGCTTCAAACAGCGCCGGTGACAACGGCAACTATGCTTCTTTCTGTGTGCGCGCTGCCTTTTCCCGGTTGACGGAAATGCTGCCGATCATATCGAAGACAGCATCCACGACCAGGCTGACACCGGCGAACAGCCACAAAACAGTGGTGGTGCTGATGAAGGGGTTGGTAATAACAGTGATGCCACAGAGAATGGAGATCGCGGCGCCGATGGCCATCCAGAACCATTTGCTGCGATGATATCTATTGTTCACTGAATTTTTGCGATACCGGCAATCAAAACCACCACACCGTACACCAGTGTCAAAACGGGGAATGTGGCGATAAACCAACGGGACTGGAACGCACAGAAAATACCGGTCAAAAGTATAAATCCCTTCACAAGGATCTGAGTGACTGCCGCTTCCCCCCGGCTCGAGTATAATGATCGTGCATACCGTAAAGATCTCGTACCGCACTGTGCCTGCCAGCTTGATCCATTTTTCGTTGTTGTGCATAGTATTTCCTCCCGCTGCGCAGCTTTTTCATATTCTCTCTGCTGTATAGGAATGCAGACAATAGTGCCAGGGTGGTACAACCACCGATCAGGATACCGAAAATAACACCGGGGATATGGAACAAAGCAGATGGCGGATCATCATACTGTATAGAGACACGGTGGTTGCCTTGCCGTGCTACACTGCACCAAACACATCTCCAGTTTTACGGATCACCATCAGGTTCATAATGCCCGCTGTGATCTTTTTCACAACCAGCCCACAAAGACAGCAGCGATCGAAAAAATGACAGGACATTGGGGATCGTTATGATCTTGTGCTTGTACTTATCTTCCATATTTTTAGCCTCCAAGTCCATTCTATGAAGGCAGCATGAAAAGAAAATACTACTGAACATAAATCCAATGTCAATTATTGCTGAAAAGGGGTATCCGCTGCTGCGCAGCGGATACCCCTTCGGTATGGCATATTTTATTTGGTTTGCAGCGTCACGGTAAAGCGGCAGCCACCTGACTGGATATTATCCGCAGTGATCTGACCCTTTTCGATGGTCAGAATCCGCTTAACCAGGGCAAGTCCAAGGCCGCTTCCTTCCTGCCTATGAGAAGAATCTTCCTGATAGAATTTATCGAAGATATGTTTCTGCGCATCCTCAGAAAGACCGGGTCCCTGATCCTCTATGGTAAAGATCAGCTTACGGGCCTTCTGGGTGAGCCGAAGCTTTACCACGCCGTCCTGGGGGCTGAATTTCACTGCATTGGAGATCAGATTGTCCCACACATGGCGCATCATCTGCTCGTTACCGAGATAACGCACGCGATCCAGTTCCACATCCAGTTCGATGCCCTTTTGCTCCCAAGCAGTTTCCAACGCAACCACCGATTGCCGGATCTGCTCATCTAGACGATACGCAGTCTGGTTGGTGGGGATCTGCTGATTTTCCAACTTGCTCAGCAGCAGAATGCTTCCCACCAGAGAAGAAATCCGCTGGGTATTAAACAGGATCTTTTCTACATATTTTCTTTGGTCATCGCTTAGATTCTCGCTGCCCTGTAAGAGCGTAGAATACCCCTCAATGGCATTAATGGGCGTCTTAAATTCGTGGGATACATTGGACACAAAGTCCGTCTGTAAAATCTCCGTAGAGCTAAGCTCGTGGGCCATCAGATTAAAACCGGTATAGATCTCCATGATCTCCTTGGAGGAGGATGTTTCCTCCAGCCGGACAGAGAAATCGCCCTCTGCCACCTTGTCCATAGCGAAGCGCAGTTTTTTAACAGGCTTAAAGAACGTCTTGGAAAGAAGACTCGTAACCAGCGTGCCGATCAGCAGACAGCTGCCCACCAACTCCAGCTCGAGAGGGACTTTCCACGGAAACACTTCGTTAAAGAGCACATCCAATCCATAGCCAATCAGCACGCACACCAGCATTTCCAAGGTGACAAAAACTGTCAGCCTCGTCCGCAGACTGAACCGGTTTCGCTGGTCCTGCCGTACCTTTTCAAATCGTTCTCTGACAGTCATAGCTTCACCACCTTGTATCCGACTCCGCGAATGGTGACGATTTTGAAGTCTTTGCTATCCCGGAAGCGGTCGCGGAGTCTGCCGATATGTACATCTACAGTGTGGGTATCGCTTTCGGAATCGTAACCCCAAATCTCATCCATCAGCTGCTGACGGGTGAAGATCTTTCCGGGATAAGCCGCCATTTTGTAAAGCAGCATAAATTCCTTCTGGGGAAGGATCATGCATTCACCGGCAATGGAAACCGTCAGAGAATCGCATTCCATTACCGTGTCACCAATGGTCTGCCGGCGATCACTGATCATCTGCGCCCGACGCAAAAGCGCCTGTACCCGCAGCACCATCTCGTTGATGTTGATGGGCTTGACCATATAGTCATCCACACCGGACTGGAAACCCATACGCATATCGTCAAAGGCATCCTTTGCGGTGATCATCAGCACCGGGGTGGTATTCCCTACATCCCGCAGCTGCCGCACCAGCTCGTAGCCGTCCATCACCGGCATCATAATATCGGAGATGATCATATCGTAAAAATCCGCGTCCAGGGCATCCAGTGCTTCCTGACCATTGGAAACGCCTACCACGGTATAGCCGTGCCGGCTCAGCACATGGCTAAACAGCTGCCGCAGCTCCCGATCATCCTCTGCGATGAGTATCTTCAGCATTGCAACCCCTCCTAAAAAGAGTTTATTTTTACATTATATCATGTTTTTTCAATTAAACTTCAACAAATCTTGAACTTTAGATGCATGTAAATGGCAGGCGAACAGCTATTTTTACTGTGAAAACGGGCGTTTCCTCACCCCCGCTGGAAACCGTCGATACCAAACGGTATCGGTTGCTGTTGTGTAGAGCAGTTTGACAGTACCGACTTGCTTCCTGCGAATCAATCGATCTAGCCTTATTATAAACGAAAAACTTCCGGCACACCAATGGTAGTCCGGAAGCTTTTTATATGCCGTTATGAACATCCTGCTTTTTCTCAGTGCAACCGCAGGAGGTTCTGCTGCCGCTTAGTAAATCACTGGAAGTCACCAAGGTAGAATTCCCACAATCGCAGAAACACTGCCATATGATATGGCCGCGTTTTCTTTGATCGGTGGGTTGAACGGCTGTTAACATTCCAAAACGCATACCGGATAAATCCTTGTGGCGGGAGCAGCCGCAAGAACGTACGGTACCGCCTGTGAGATTATTGGTAGTTACGGCGGTAGTATTGCCACATTGACAGATGCACTCCCAAACCACAAAACCACTTCGCCGGGATGCTGTCTTTCGTAGCACGGTCAGTTTACCAAATTGCTGGCCGGTCAGATCCTGAATCCGTGCACAGCCACAGGATTTTGTGCGCCCGCTGGTGAGGTTTGCTGTGGTAACACCTTTTATGTTTCCGCAATCACACCGGCAGTTCCAAACAATAAAACCGTTAGCACGGAGTTCAGAGGGACCCAGAACAGTCAGTTTGCCAAACCGCCGGCCGGATAGATCTTTATAGGCCACAGAAGCAGTGCACTCCTTTCCTAAATCGATAGAAACCCTACTTTTTAGATTATATATCCCAAAAAGATATAAGTCAATGAAAATAGGGATAAAAGAGCCACATAAATTCATGTATATGGATTTATAATACATATCAAATGGGAGGTGCCTTGGATGGATTATATGCAGTGGCTTTCGGTTCGAATAGCACAGTTGCGATCGGAAAAAGGTGTGTCGGCCAGAGATATGTCCCTTTCTCTCGGGCAAAGCGAGAGTTATATCAATAAAATTGAGAATCAGCGTACAATGCCTTCTATGGCCGGTTTCTTCTACATTTGCGAGTATTTTGGAATCACGCCCAAGGAGTTCTTTGATACCGAAACAGAATCTCCCACACGCAGTAACGAGATTTTACGGTCTGCCAGTAAACTGTCATCATCTAAAGCGGAGCATGTACTGCAGATTATAAAAGACATGACTGAATAGTTCTGTCCCAATCATGGATAGGATTCCACAGGAAAACCCCGGTGCCATTGACCAAATGGCACCGGGGTTTTCCAAGAAAAGAGAGGTAAGAAAATGAAAAGATATTGAATTCATTTACAGTATAACAACTCAGTGTTAAGAATAATATGCGGAGATTGTTAAATAAGTATGAAGCGGGTAAAAAATCATGAGCTGTATTTGTGCAGTTACAATAAAAAGACCGCTGCCGTTTTCATTTTCATGGCAGCGGTCTGATTTATTTCAGTTCTTCGCAGGTAAATGCCCGGGTAGATGCGTAATGACCATAAGGTCCATGGACGACTACCCGCAGCCAATCAAAGGGATGACCGGAACAGCGTTCCAGCCAGGGGCGCAGATCAAATCTTGCCTGCCGCATCAAACCGTCATTACCCACAGGCTCCGCAATACGGGCATAGCGGTTGCCGCTTTCCACTGTAATGCTGCGGGCATCGCTGCAGTGGATTTCCAGAAAAGCGCCATCCCAGGTCAGGCGATAGATCTCCGGGCCGGTGGAAGCATAGAAATCTCCTTGCTCCAAGGCTTTGATGACACTGCCATATTCCAGCTTTTCCGCACCGACCATGATCCAGCCACCGCAGGCATCCTTGGTGGAATGGGCATCATCTGCGCCCACAGGGAAAACATTACCATGGAGATTCATCAGATCCCGGTAGACGATACTGTTGTGGGTATCGTCCCATCCACATACAACGCTGCTGTAGTTGCAGAGCTCCATACCCCAAAGTCCCTTTAGAGGCGCGTAATCGGCATGATCCTGCAGCGACCAAACAGGGTGGTTGTACATGACTAAATGGCCTTTTTCGTTGGCTTTAGCGATAATGGCATTCACCGCATCAATATCATACACCCGGGGCATGTCATCGATTTCGGCTTTTTCCAAATAGGGGAGAGCTTCTTCTTTATACTGCGCCGCAGCAAAGGGCTGCCAGAGGATATCCGGCTTTTTGGCAATGAAGTTTAAGTGGTAGGTCTTGTAGTGGCTGGTGGGAAGGGTACTTTCGTTGATATTGTATTCCGCACCGGTAAGCATCAGAAAATCATCATCATTCAGACTGCTGTGATCCGCGACGATATTGTGGTCGGTGAGGGATAGAATGTTGTAGCCGTTGGCTTTGTAGTGGTCTTTGACCTGTTGAGGGGTCAGTTCGCCGTCGGAAATGGTGGAATGGGTGTGCAGATTGGCTTTGAAATACCTCTGCACCTGCGGAAGCAAATGCTTGACCATATCGATACCTCACATTTTATTTTTTGCCCATAGGGGCAGTGCTTCAAAAGATCTTTCAGTACCTTGATAGGGGAATGAAATGCGGCAGGAAAAGAGCATAGGGGCGGTGGCTTCATCCCGGGAACCGTACTTGTGGTCGCCAACCAGCGGGAAACCCCGTGATGCAAACTGCACCCGAATCTGATGGCTTCTGCCGGTATGGAGCCGGATGCGCACCAATGAAGGGTCGCTTTCGGTCAACCTGGTGAATTCCAACCGGGCGGATTTGACACCCTTGCGTTCCCGTTTCACCACAAAGACTTTATTCTTTTGACTGTCTTTCCACAGGAGATCCTGCCAATCACCGGATTGCGGTGGTGTGCCATGCACCATAGCCGCATACTCTTTTACCAACCGTCCTTCCTGGATCATCCGGGAAAACTGGGCAGCGGCAGCTTTGGTGCGGGCATATACCATCACACCGCCTACATTTTTGTCCAAACGGTGCAACGGGAAAACCTCGCCGCCTAAGGTATCACGCAAGGCCTGGGGAACTTCCTGCTCGGAGTCCAATCCCACCGGCTTGACACAGACGGCGATATTCTTGTCGGAATACAGAAGTTCCATGGTGTCAGCTCCTTTCTTCCAGTATAACAAAAAAACAGGAAATGTCTATAGAAAGATAAATGATC
>JAZNLC010000007.1:0-5197 GCA_045578895.1 Faecousia sp.
ATGATGCTCAGCGGTGCCAATGTGGTTCTGCTGGACCAGCCTACCAACCACCTGGATATGGAATCTATCCAGGCTGTCAACAAGGGATTGGAAGCTTTCCAGGGTGTCGTATTGCTTGCCTCCCATGACCATGAGATGCTGCAGTCCACCTGTAACCGTGTCATCGCCTTCCAGCCGGACGGCACCATTATCGACAAGTACGGCACCTACGATGATTACCTTGCCTGGATGGCTGAGAATAAAAATCAATAATTCCCACTTGTAGGGCTCGAAGACTACTTCGGCCCGGGCGGATGTAGTCATCCGCCCCTACATTGATTTTAGGAGTTTTAAAACATGGAAAAAATCTTAGATATTATCACTGCCAAAATGCAGCAGGCATTTGTGGATGCCGGTTACGACGCATCCTTTGGCCGGGTGAATGTATCCAACCGGCCCGACCTGTGCGAGTACCAGTGCAACGGCGCACTGTGTGCTGCCAAGCAGTACAAGTGCGCACCCATTCAGATCGCCAACGCTGTGGTTGCCAAGCTGGATGCCACCGACTATGACATGGTAGAAGCGGTTATGCCCGGCTTCATCAACCTGAAGCTTTCCGGCACTTTCCTGCAAAATTATCTGGAAGCCATGCGCACCGCCCCCGATTTCGGTGTAGAAAAAGTCGGCGCAGGCAAGACCATCGTGGTGGACTACGGCGGAGCAAATGTGGCGAAGCCCCTGCACATTGGCCACCTGCGTCCCGCCATCATCGGCGAAGCCCTGAAGCGGCTGCACAAGTTCCTGGGTTACAACACCATCGGTGATGTGCACCTGGGTGACTGGGGATTGCAGATGGGTTTGATCATTGTGGAGCTGCAGGAACGCCAGCCCGAGCTTCCCTACTTTGATCCCGACTTCACCGGCGAATATCCTACAGCCGCGCCTTTCACCGTAGACGAACTGGAAGAGATCTACCCCACCGCTTCCGGCAAGAAGAAGGATCCCGAATTTTCCCACAAGGCGCATCAAGCTACCTTTGAGCTGCAGCAGGGCCGCCGTGGTTACCACGCTCTTTGGCAGCATATTCTGAATGTTTCCGTTGCAGATTTGAAGAAGAACTATGATAATCTGGATGTAAACTTTGAGAAGTGGCTGGGCGAAAGCGATGCCGATCCCTATATCCCTGCTATGGTGGAAGATCTGAAGGCACGTGGCATTGCTGTTCAGAGTGAAGGCGCATGGGTCGTGCCCGTAGCAGAGGAAAGCGATAAAAAGGAAGTTCCTCCCATGATCCTCATTAAGTCCGACGGCAGCGCCATCTATGCCACCACGGATCTTGCTACCATCGTGCAGCGTATGCAGGATTGGAATCCCGACAAGATGCTCTATGTTACCGACAAACGGCAGAACCTGCACTTTGAACAGGTCTTCCGTGCAGCCCATAAGTCCGGTATCGTCAGCGATACCACCGAGTTGGAGCATGTTGGTCACGGCACCATGAACGGCAAGGACGGCAAGCCTTTCAAAACCCGTGACGGCGGCGTTCTGCGCCTGGAACAGTTGATCAGCGATATGACCGACTTTGTCCGAGCCAAGGTGGTGGAAAACAAGATCGTCAACGAGGACGAGGTGGAAGCTACCACCGCAAAGATCGCCCTGGCTGCGCTGAAATACGGTGATCTGTCCAACCAGCCCACCAAGGACTACAACTTTGACCTGGAGCGCTTCGCCGCTTTTGAGGGCAACACCGGTCCTTACATTCTGTACACCATCGTGCGTATCAAGTCCATTCTGGCACGGTACGGCGCATGGGAAAATCTGCCTATTCAGGCACCCGCCAATGCTTATGCCAAGGATCTGATGATCGCCATCACCAAGTTCGGTCCCGCTATGGAAGCCGCGCTGAAGTCCTCCGCGCCCAATCTGATCTGCGCTTATATTTACGAGTTGGCAGGCTGTGTCAACAAATTCTATCACGAGACTCCCATTCTGAAGGAAGAAAACGAAGAGCTGAAGGCAGGCCATATTGCGCTCATCGGTCTGGCCAAGAATATCCTGGAGACCTGTATTGGTATCCTGGGCTTCTCTGCGCCCGAAAAGATGTAATTATTTGCCGCTTCCCATCGGAAGCGGCAAATTTTGATGGTGATACATATGAAAACAAAACAAGCTACGGCGTCTAACCGCATTTTCTTTCTGTGCTATATCGCTTATACCTGCATCTATATCGCCCGGCTGAATCTTTCCATGGCATCCCCTGCCATGCGGGAAGCGGGTATTTTGAGCGCAGCGGAGCTGGGCTTTATCGGCAGTGCCTTTTCCGTAGTCTACTCCTGCGGACGGCTCTTTAACGGCATCTTGGGTGACCGGATAGCTCCGAAGCTGCTGATCGTTACGGGACTTTTACTGACAGCTGCTGCCAATCTGCTTATCGGTATCCTGCCGCCCTATATTCTGATTCTGGTACTGTGGTGCGTCAATGCTTTCGGCCAAAGCATGCTGTGGAGCGCTATGCTGAAAACCATGACCGATATTTACGGCAAGACCCAGGCAGACAAGAAAGTCCCCATCCTGGTCTCTTCCGTATCTGCCGGCAACATTTTGGGCATTTTGTTCAGCGCCCGGCTGGTAGGTTGGTTTGGCATCCGTGCGGCGTTTTTTGTTCCCGGCATTATGACCGCCGTTATGGGTGCGCTGGCAGCTTACATCATTCCTGCCACCCACATTGAAAACGCGCAAAGCAAACCGTTTCCCTTCAAAGCGCTGTTCGGTGATAAAAAGATCCGTACGATCCTGCTGCCTGCCATGTTCCACGGTGCCATGAAGGACACCATCAGTTTGTTCATGGCTGTATATTTTTTGGATACCTTTGGGGTAGATCTGGCCGCTTCTTCCTGGTACGTGCTGCTGATCCCCACTGTTGGTTTGGTTGGACGGCTGATCTACCCTGCCTGTTACCGGCTGCTGCAGCAGCGGGAGCATCTGCTGTCTTTGATCTGTTTTATCATCTGTGCTGCCTTTGCGGCGCTGCTCTGCTTCCCCCTGCGCACACCCCTGATCGCGGCCATTGCGCTCAGCATGATCTATGCTTTGGTTTCCATGGTCAACACATCCATTCTTTCCATGTTCCCACTGCGATTTGCCAAGCAGGATCTGGTGGCCAGCGTCAGCGGTATCACGGACTTTGCCACCTACTTAGGTGCCAGCATTGCTTCCGCTATCTACGGCCTGCTGATCGAAAACGGCGGCTACCGGTACATGTTCCTGTCCTGGGCTGTACTAAGCCTGCTGTCCATTGTGTTCCTTTTCAAATTACATCCCCTGGAAAAAGAGCAAGTCTGATGTCTACGACAATGCCCCGCATGCAAAAAGCATGCGGGGCGATTCTGTTTGTTGGTGGTACCAAAGACAATGCCCACATCCATGGATGTGGGCATTTTATTCTTATAATCCTGCCAGCGCCAAGGCATTTTGGGTCTTATAGAGATTTGCGTAGATGCCATCGGTGTTCACCAGTTCCTCATGGGTGCCGGTCTCGGTGATCACACCGTCGGCAATGGAGATGATGCGGCTTGCATTGCGAATGGTGCTCAGCCGGTGGGCAATGATCAAAGTGGTGCGGCCCTGGGCCAAGGCATCAAAGGCCCGCTGGATCTTAGCCTCTGTTACGGAGTCCAGCGCCGAGGTTGCCTCATCCAAAATCAGGATGGGCGGATTCTTCAGGAAGATCCGGGCGATGGCGATTCTCTGCTTCTGACCGCCGGACAAAAGCGCACCCCGTTCACCCACATAAGTATCAAAGCCATTGGGCATAGCCAGAATATCATCCAGAATTTCCGCCTTTCTTGCGGCTTCTCTTACCTCTTCCATAGTGGCATTTGGCTTACCGTAACGGATATTCTCAAAAACGGTATCGGCAAAGAGGAATACATCCTGCTGAACGATGCCGATGCTTTCATGGATGGACTGCTGGGTCACATCCCGCACGTCCAACCCATCGATGAAAATCGCGCCGCCGGACACATCATAAAACCGGGGGATCAGCTGGCACAGCGTGCTCTTGCCGCCACCTGAGGGACCCACGATTGCCACGGTCTCACCGGGCTGGACGGTCAGAGAGACATTGTGCAGCACATCCAAATCACCGTCATAGGCAAAGGAAACATCCTCTACCTTGATCTCACCTCTCACATCCTTCAACGCCTTTGCGTCCGGCTTATCCTGAATGGTCGGCTCCATCCGCATGATACTGACAAACCGGTTGAGTCCCGCGAAGCCGTTGGCAAACATCTCAGAGAAGCCGGAAAGCTTACGCATAGGACCAACAAAGGAAGAAATGTACAAAGTAAAGGTCAGAAGATCCCGGTAGTCCATTTCCTTGCGCATCACAAAGTAGCCGCCTACACCAATCACCACCACATTCAGGCTGCACAGGAAGAACTCCACGGAACTGTGGAACAGGCCCATGGCCTTATGGAAGCCACGGCCGGCAGCCTTAAACTGCTCATTGGCGCCGTCAAAGCGGGCATTTTCCAATTCGCTGTTGGCAAAGGCCTTGGCCGTACGGATACCGGAAAGGCTGCTCTCGATCTCCGTATTAATATGGGCGGTCTTCTGCTTACGCACAGCAGATGCCTTACCCATATTGCGCCGCATGGCCATGACCACTACCAAGAACACCGGAATCATCAGTGCAACCACCACTGCCAGTTCCCACCGGATGGAGATCATCACCACCAGTGCACCGATAATGGTCAGCACGGAGGTCACCAGGTCTTCCGGGCCATGGTGGGCAAGCTCCGTCAGTTCAAACAGATCAGAAGTCAGACGACTCATCAGGGTACCGGTGCGGTTACGGTCATAGAAGTCAAAGCTCAGCTCCTGCATATGCCTGAACAGATCCCGGCGGATATCCGCTTCCACCCGGATACCAAAGGTATGTCCATAATAGGCAATGATAAAGTTCAGCACTGAGCGCAGCACATAGCACACGACCACCGCACCCATCACTATGAAAAAGGTCTTGAACATCTGATTGGGCAGCATATCATACAGAGCGCTGCGGGTCACCAATGGGAACATCAGATCGATGCCGGCAATCGCCAACGCGCAGAGCATATCTACCGCAAACAAGCCTTTATGGTTTTTAAAATAACTCAAAAAAATCGCCACGGGGCGTTTCTTCTGAAACTCTTTCGTCGTCATAGTCATTCCTCCT
>JAZNLC010000008.1:0-3293 GCA_045578895.1 Faecousia sp.
TTGTGGTGGTCACATTTTTTGTGGGCGTTCTTACGCTTGCCTTGCAAAACTGCCAAAAAGCATTTTGGCTAAAAAGCAAAACGAATATTTCATTGCTGCTCGGCATGGCGTCCGTATTGCTCTTTGTGGTAAGTTCTCAGCCCTATGCCGCGGTATTTGCATTCGCACAGTTGGCAATTAAGGTTTTTATTCTCATCAAACGCCGGTGATACGAAACGTACCACGGTTGTGACGAGTCGTTTCTTGCTTCCCCCGATACCTTCCTTTATGCTGTATTTGCCAATACACAAAAGGAAGGTAAAAACTATGAAAAATACAGACAAAAAGAAGTTTCTAATTGGGGCGGGCTTTCTTGCAGCATTTGTATTATGGACTGTCCTTGTGAGTTTTGTTGACGTTCGTGCAATCGGCCCAAATGGGTCAAGTGTCGGTTTTGCTGCGCTGAACGGATATGTTCATAAATTCACGGGGGTGAATTTCCACCTATACACGATTACCGATTGGCTCGGTCTTGTGCCCATCGGTGTAGCATTTGGCTTTGCCATGCTTGGTCTTGCACAGTGGATTAAAAGAAAAAGTCTTTTGAAAGTGGATCGAAGTTTGTTGGCGCTGGGCGGCTTTTATGTCGTCGTGCTAGCGGCATACCTTTTCTTTGAAATAGTCGTTATCAATTATAGACCCGTGTTGCTTGGCGGTTATCTGGAAGCTTCTTATCCGTCCTCCACTACTATGCTCGTTATGTGTGTGATGCCTGCGGCAATGATACAGCTGCACGCCCGTATAGAAAACGATGTGTTCAGGCGGTGTGTGATGATTTCGATTGCCGTATTTATCGTATTTATGGTTATCGGCAGGTTTGTGTCTGGCGTGCATTGGTTATCCGATATCATCGCCGGCGCACTCCTTAGCACTGGACTGGTGATGATCTATGCTTCCCTAAGTATGCACAAATAAGAAAATGCCGCTGAGGAACCGAAATTCTTCAGCGGCTGTTATGCTGTTCTATTAGATGGTTGTTTTGTTAGAAAGGAATTGCTCAGCATAGCATTTCGCGTTTGTGTTACGGGTATAGACTACATGAAATGCATGGGGCTCAGTCAAACCATCAACGGTAAATGTTCCGATGTTTTCATCTTTGGCAACAACGGAATCATACAAAAAGCTGATGCCAATTCCGGCAGCTACCAATGCTTTGATAGAAACGAAACTGCTGATGGACACTGTCCTGAAAAAGTCATTCAGATCATAGCCGGCAGCATTCAGTCTTTCTTCAAAAATGCGGCGGGTGCCGGAGCCCTCTTCCCGGACAATAATGGTTTCCTTTAAGAGTTCTTCAATGGGAATATCTCTGCCGGCCAACGGACTGTCCTTGGCGCAGATGCCTACAAAGGGTTCCATGCGCAGCAAGTAGGAATCGTATTTTGTCTTGCTGAAGGTTCCCTCAATGACTGCAAAATCAAGCTGATTCTCATCCAGCATTTGCAGCAAATGTTTTGTGTTATCCACCACAAGGGAAAGTTCGTGATTTGGATCATACAGGTAATTCTTGATGGCATCCAGCAAAACATAATCGCCGATGGTCTTGGTTGCACCAATCCGAAGCTGTGTGCGTTCTTTTCCGGCAATCGCCAATTGAAGTTCCTCAAACTGATATTGCTGGGTAATGGCATACCGCTCCAATAGCAGGCATTTCTCCGTTTTGTGAAGGGTGTGCCCATCGTAATAAAACAGTTTTGTTTGCAGTGATTGCTCCAAGGCCTGTATCTGCTTGGTGACAGCAGGCTGCGACAGATGTAACCGTTCAGCTGCCAACCGGTAATTCATAGTTTGACAAAGGGTTAGGAAGGTGTGCAGTTTCATATCCATATGTATCCTCCAATAACGAAAAAGAATTAACCAATTCCATATAATAACTTTATTTTATCATACTAGTTTGTTAAAATAAAGAGGAATAAAGTAAAATTTTAGGAGATGTGTTATGAATACGAAAATAAAAGAACACGGCTTGTTTTTGCTGGGTGTAGCCATATGCTTTGTGGTTGCAGGATTGTCCGTTTGGCTCGAGACCCTGATTCCGGGAGAATTGCTGGGCGCATCTATTATCGCGCTATTTATGGGTACGATCATCAATAGCTTTTTTCATCCTAAGTGGATCCAGCCTGCGCTGAAATTTACATCCAAGAAGATTCTGAAAGGTGCCATCATTCTGCTGGGCGCATCTCTGAGTGTCAGCACTATTCTTTCCGTGGGTAAAATGACCTTCTTTGTGATGCTGTTTACCTTTGCTATGTGCTTTGGCGCAGGTTTCTTTATCCGCAAGCTGTTCAAACTGAACTGGAAGCTGAGTAACCTCATCTCCGCTGGTACCGGCATTTGCGGCGGCTCTGCAGTGGCAGCTATCGCTCCGGTCATTGACGCAGACGATAAAGATATCGCGTTTGCTATGTCTTCTACCTTCTTGTTTGATATGGTGATGATTGCGCTGTATCCCTTGATGGGTAAGGCATTGGGCATGAGCGATATTGCTTACGGCATCTGGGCCGGTACATCGGTTAATGATACCGCCAGCGTAGTCGCTTCCGGTTATGCCTTCTCCGAAGCTGCCGGCGACTTTGCTACCATGGTCAAGCTGACGCGCACGATCGCCATCATCCCCACAGTGCTGGTGTTCGCTTGGATCGGCGTTCGTGTAAAAAAGAAGGAAATGCAGGCCACCGGCGATGGTAAGAAAGTAAACCTGATGAAGATCATCCCCTGGTTCATCGGCGGTTTCCTGCTGCTGGCAATTATCAACAGCGTGGGACTGATTCCGGCAGCGGTATCCGGCGTGATGAAGAGTGCCAGCAAGTTCCTGATGGTTACTGCACTTGCTGCCATAGGCTTGAATACCAGCTTGTTGGATTTCAAGAAGGCTGGCCTTGCGCCTATGTTCTACGGTGTAACGATCGATACATTAGTGACCCTAACTGCCCTTGTTGTGATCTGGTGCATGGGCCTCATGTAAAACAAGAACCTGACCAAAGCGATTTTGCGGTGCAATTTGCGGTGGTCAGGTTTTTTTCTTCTTTTTTCTCTTTTGGCGAATCGGCCGGCGTTAACGAAGATATTTTCCGGTATAGCTATGATGAAATCTCCCCCTTCTTACCCACAAGGAATACATGAGTATGCGATGAATATAGTGGCATAAAAAAGTTGCCGCTGAGGAACCGAAATTCCTCAGCGGTGTTTTGCAATTATTCGATTTCCAGGCGTCTGCCCTCGGGGAGACGCTGTTCCAGCTTGGGTAGGGTCAG
>JAZNLC010000009.1:0-1722 GCA_045578895.1 Faecousia sp.
ATGCGGCGAGCCGCCGCTAGCCCATGTAGGGGCGGATGACCACATCCGCCCGGGCCGAAGTGGTCTTCGACCCCTACAAAGTCTATCGAATAGTACTGCAAAAACGATACCGAGCGGTGCCCAATGGTGTAACGACAAGCACAGCACCGTGCACGAATTGTCAGCGGCCACTGGCCGCTAAAAGATCATTTACACGTTTAAGAATTCATTAAGATTACGCCTGTTCCCTTGATTTTTCCCTTTTGGAGTTTTAGTATAACTGCATTCCAAAAACGGAGATGATTTCCTTGTTTCGCGATATCCTGCGCCGCTGGTTGATCGGTGATATGGGAACCCCCGGACAGTACATGTATCAGGGTATTCACCTTTGGTCCACCGCCGTGGTAGCTGCTGTGTTGCTCCTGACCGTCGTGCTGGGTTACCGGTTGCGGCATAAGTCAAAGGCTAACCGGACTTTTTTGGTAGCCATCGCCCTTTTCCAGTTATTCTTTGAAGTCTTTTGGCGGCTGATCTATGTATTCGTGAAAGGCGATTCCCTGCTTTGCTGGTGGCCCATTTACCCCTGCAACCTGGGCGGCATTTTAATACCCATATTTGCTCTTCTCTCCATCCGCAAGGGCAAGCAGCTCTTCTACCTGTTCGGTTTTGTAGGCGGTGTGCTGACCTTTGCCATGCCGGAAGGCATCTTCTGCTCCGATGTGCTCAGCTTCCCCCTTCTGAAAAGCATCCTGCAGCACACCGGTCTTCTGCTGATCCCGGCTCTGGAATATGTATCGGGCAGCTACCGTCCTTCCCTGAAAGATCTTGGCTGGGTCGTATGCGGCTGCTGCATCCATATTGTTAACTGCGAAGTCATCACAAGGCTTTTAGGCTTCACTGGCGACTATATGTTCTTCCGCAGCGGCATGCCCTTTGTGATTCCCGGTGTGCCTCAGTTTATTACCTTGTCGGTCTTCGCATTTTTCGTTCTTGCGCTGCTGTGTTTCCTTTGCGATATCAAAAGTTCTTTGGCCTGTTTGAAGCGTAAGACAGCAACCGTGCATACACACTGATCCGCAGGCGTGCTTTCCGATGGAAAGCACGGCTTTTTCCATCTTTTCGCTGTTTCCTCTTGTAAACCGCAGAAAAATATGGTAAACTAAATTGGTTTATTTTGAGAATTTCTCTTTTAGGAGTATGAAATATGTCTGATTTAGTACAGCAGATCAGCCGTCGCCGGACTTTTGCCATCATTTCCCACCCCGACGCCGGTAAGACCACCTTAACCGAAAAATTCCTGCTCTACGGCGGTGCTATCGCCCAGGCAGGTGTCGTCAAGGGCAAGAAGAATTCCCGCGCCGCTACCTCCGACTGGATGGAGATCGAGAAGCAGCGTGGTATTTCCGTCACTTCCTCTGTTATGCAGTTCCAGTATGGCGGCTTCTGCATCAACATTTTGGACACCCCCGGCCACCAGGATTTCTCCGAGGACACCTACCGTACCCTGATGGCTGCGGACTCCGCCGTCATGGTCATCGACGGCGCTAAAGGTGTCGAGCCTCAGACCCGGAAGCTCTTTAAAGTCTGCGCCATGCGCCACATTCCCATCTTCACCTTCGTCAACAAGATGGACCGGGAAACCAAAGATCCCTTTGACCTGCTGGACGAAGTGGAGCGGGAGCTGGGTATCGAGACCTATGCCATGAACTGGCCCATCGGCTGCGGCAAGGATTTCCAGGGCGT
>JAZNLC010000010.1:0-7223 GCA_045578895.1 Faecousia sp.
GAGCGGTGGCTGCCGAAAGCGAAGTCGTTCTCGTCCAGCAGATAAGCCTGACCGACGCAGGCAGCTTCCTGACCGATGGACAGGTGAGCGGGGCCGGGATAGGTGTGATCGACACCGTTGTAGCCACCCTGGGTCTTGATGTTGTTGAGCATGGTCTCAAACTCACGCAGGACGGTCATGTCACGGAAAATACGGATCAGATCTTCCTTGGTGTAGCGGCCGGAGGCCAGTTCTTCAGCAACGGTCTTGTTGTACTGGTTTACGGGGATGTCGTTGAAGGAAACCACACTGGGCTTTCTGACCTCAGAGGGATCCACGAACAAACTCTTGGGCATTTTTGTATTTCCTCCTTATGTTAAGTTAGGTTAATTACTTGCTCAGCAGAACGGTGAAGTTCTCCAGGTTCTGACCCAGTTCCTTCTGGAACTTGGCAGCAGGTGTGCCGTCCACAGCGCGGTGGTCATAGGTCAGGCTCAGGCCCATAGCGGGATAGATCTCGATGGAGCCGTCAGCACCCTTGCGTACACGGTCGATGGTGCCGCAAACGCCCAGAATACCGGTCTGAGGAGGATTGATAACGGGAGTGAAGGACTCAACACCCATGTTACCCAGGTTGGATACGGTGAAGCTGCCGCCGGACAGCTTGTCGGGGCTGATAGCACCGTCACGGCACTCAGCAGCCAAAGCCTTGACAGCCTTGGAAATCTCCAGCAGGCTCATCTCGTCGGCATGACGGATGGTGGGAACCATCAGACCACGGGGAGTATCCACTGCAACACCCAGATTTACATGGTGGAACAGGCGGATATTGTTGTCGTCAAGCATATTGGCGTTCAGGTCGGGGTAGTTCAGCAGGGTGCGGGAGACAGCGTACAGAATGATGTCGCCCAGGGTGATGCCGGCATACTCGCCGCCTGCGGCCTTCAGCTGCTTGCGGTAAGCCAGAATGTTGGTGGCATCGAAGGAAGTGTTGTGGGTCAGCTGAGCCATGGTGTGCAGACTGGTAGACATGGACTTGCTGATTGCGCGGCGGATACCGCTGAACTTTACATCCTTGTACTCGGCCTCGGCTGCGGCAGCGGGAGCAGCAACAGGAGCAGCTGCGGGGGCAGCAACGGGAGCGGCGGCAGGAGCGGCAACTGCGGGAGCGGCGGCCACTGCGGGCTTGCTGGCGATGAGAGCCTGCACATCACGCTCGATGATGCGGCCGTTAGGACCGGTACCAACGGCTTCGGCTGCATTGACACCTGCGCTCTGAGCCAGATTCTTAGCTCTGGGAGATACAGCAGCGCCTGCGGCAGCGGGAGCGGCAGCAGCACCGGCAACACCGATGGTGCAAACGGGATCCAGGCAGGGAACTTCGTCGCCGGCCTCGTGGAGGATCTCCAGGATGGTGCCGGTAGCGGTGGATTCACACTCGAAGGAGGCCTTGTCGGTCTCATAAGTGAAGAGAATATCGCCTTCCTTGACTTCGTCGCCAACCTGCTTCAGCCATTCGCCGATGATGCAGCTTTCTACGGTGATGCCGGCCTTGGGCATGATCACGGTAGCGGCACTGGTAGCGGCGGGAGCAGCAGGAGCGGCAGCGGGAGCCTCAGCAGCGGGAGCTTCCACGGGAGCGGGGGTACCGCCGATGCCCTTCAGGCATGCGGTATCGTCGCCGGGAGTACCCACAGCGCAGACATTGATCAGGCAGGGAACTTCGTCGCCGGCCTCGTAGAAGATATCCAGCAGGGTGCCTTCGGCGGTGGACTCGCACTCGAAGGAAGCCTTGTCAGTTTCGTAAGTAAACAGAATGTCGCCGATCTTGACCTGATCGCCAACCTGCTTCAGCCATTCGCCGATGATGCAGCTTTCCACGGTGATGCCGGCCTTGGGCATCAGCACGCCCTGGGCGTTGGTGGCGGCAGCGGCAGGAGCCGCAGGAGCGGCAGCGGGTGCTGCAGCAGCGGGAGCCTCAGCGGCAGGTGCGTCGGAAGCACCGGCACCCTTCAAAGCGGAAACATCCTCGCCCTTTTTGCCAATGGCACAGACATTGATCAGGCAGGGAACTTCGTCGCCGGCTTCGTAGAAGATCTCCAGCAGTTCGCCTTCGGCGGTGGATTCGCACTCGAAGGAGGCCTTGTCAGTCTCGTAGGTGAACAGAATATCGCCCACATTGACATGATCGCCCACCTGCTTCAGCCATTCGCCGATGATACAGGATTCAACAGTGATGCCGGCCTTCGGCATCAGGACACCATTTGCCATGTTTGTTCCTCCATTTTTTTCAGGCGGTGATCCGCCCATTATTTTTTATGCGCATAATATGTAGCCTCTCCGCAAAGAAGCTGCACATTCCTTTCCGCCAGCCGTTGCTGCCACTGGGCAGAGGGAGGGCAGTCGGTAATGAGCTTGTCCACCAAATCAAGAGAACCAAGGGCGACCAGCCCGCTGCGGTCAAATTTCCGGTGATCGGCAAGCAGGATCGCCTGGTCGCAGGAAGCGATCATGGCCTGCTTGATCTGCACCACAGAATCATCACTGTCAGCAAGACCCAGCTGCTCGTTGATACCCCGGCAGGAAAGAACGGCATAGCTTGCATGGTAGGAGCGGACCGTTCTCAGCGCATGGGGGCCAACCAAAGCCAGTACATCTGTTTTGAGGCTGCCGCCGGTGGAGATGATATGCCAGGTATCCTGACCGGTCATTTCCCGGAGCAGCTCCAGAGAGTTGGTGATCAGCGTGATGTTCTTTTTTTGCCGCAGTGCCCGAACCGCGTATGCGGCGGTGGAACTTTCATCTACCATAAGGGTATCTCCGTCTTCCACCAGTTCGCACAGCTTTTGTGCAATGGTTACCTTGGGCTCAATATTGGTGTTTTTGCGGATAGAATAAGGTGGAGCCGCGTGGTCGTTGCCGCGCAGTACCGCACCGCCGTAGATCCTGGTGGCAATGCCTTCTTTTTCCAAAGATTCCAAATCCCGCCGGATGGTCTCCTCAGAAACCTGGAATTCCGTGCTCAAAGCAGACACCACAACCTGGCCGGTGGCCCGGATTCGTTCCGTGATCACACGGCGTCTTTCTGCTGCCAGCAAGCAACCTCACCTCCCCACATGTTCTCAACATAAGGATACATCAAGTGGTTGGAAATGTCAAGAAGAAAGAATAACAACCCAACATTTTTTGATTGTTTATGTTGGATTCGACTGTTTCAATCACGAAAAACCACACAAAACAAACGCACCACCGGCAGATGCTGCCGGTGGTGTAAGATTTGGTTTGCCGTGTATGTAAAACGGGAAGAAATGACCGATCATTCCTCGTAAAGCAGGTTGCCCTGGGTGTCATAAATGGCAAGATAAGTAATCTGCCCCTGGCTGTTGTATCTGCAGCGCAGCTCATGGTAACCTTCGCAAACCATGGGGTCGCGACCGATATCAAAATAGCGCATACGGGTGGGATTTCCTTGCTGATCGTATTCATAACGGATCTCGTGGTATCCCTTGGGGCCTCTTACAGGATCCCGTTCACTGTTAAAGTACCGGACGGCGCGTACATTGCCGTTGTCGTCGTAGAAATAGATCACTTCGTGATATCCCTGAAAATACGCATTCTTTCCGTTGGTGTCGAAGTACCGCTCACCGGTAAGGTTGCCGTTGTCGTCGTATTCCGAACGGACTTTGTGGTAACTGCCCGGCATAATGGGCTCCTGGTTTTCGTCGAAGAAGGCAATCAAAATCAGATTTTCGTTCTCATCGTACTTGAAACGGGTCTCGTGGAAACCGTCCAGCTTCATAGGCTTCCGGTTTTCATCAAAGTAACGCAGGGATATCAGATTACCGTTTTCATCATACTCCGAAGCGATCTCGTGGAAACCCTCAACCAGGATCGGGCGGTCTTCCGTATCGAAATGGCGGAAGGAGGTCAGATTACCGCTGTCATCATACTCGGTGCGAATGATGTGATAGCCGTCAACAAGGACAGGTTTCCCCTGATCATCAAAGAACGCAAGCAGAACACAGTTGCCCTTTTCGTCATATTCACCCCGTACTTCATGATAACCCTCCGGCATGATCGGCGCGCCATCTGTGCCAAAGAATTGTTTGGAAATTACATTGCCCTTTTTGTCATACACTTGGATCAGGGCATGGTGACCGCCCAGAAGCATGGGCGCACCTTTGGTGTCAAAATACCGCCGGGCGGTTTCTGCGCCGTTATCATTGTATTCCCAGCGAACTTCATGAACCCCGGCATCCAAAATCGGCTCGCTTTTTATACCAAAGTGAAGCTGAGCGGATTTTCTGCCGTTTTCATCATATTCCCAGTGGATCTCATGACAGTCACCCAACAGAAGCGGTTTGCCCTTGGTGTCGAAATACCGCTGGACCGTTTTGTGGCCCAAGGCGTCATATTCTGCCCGGACTTCATGGTAGCCGTTCCACAAGATCGGTTTTTGCTGTGCATTGAGGTAGCGGATCGCGACGGTGTTGCCGGTGAGGGGATCGATATCGTAGTGCTTTTCGTAGAGCAGCGTATCGCACAGGTCGGTGCCTGCGGCTGTGTATCCGGCAGACCAGACAACGTTGCCCGAATCATCATGGCGGAATACTTCATGACTGCGGAAATCAAGACGGTTGATGGGTTCACCCTTACGGTCCAAACAGGTGATAGATTCAATCAGACCGTTTTCTGTGTGATTATAGATCTTGCTGTATACACCGTCAGCATCTGCGGTGGGCGTTCCGGTGGTGTTCTTGTAGTAAACGCACCGCATCAGGAAGCCCTGAGGATCATAAGTATTTATCTGACGGATCACTTCGCTGCTGTCAGCGCTGTTCGTGCCTGACGAGCCGGCAACGGAGCTCATGCCGGAACCCGGTTTTTGGAAATCAATAATGATCTGATCTTCCAGATCTCCGTAGGAAAGATTCTTTTGCAGCACATGGTTGCCCTTGCTGTCATAAAGATCGATCTCAATGGGTCTGCCCTGATCGTCAAAGCGGACGAATTCCTGACGGGCATAGTCCGTAAAGCTTTCAGTAACCGCCGGATCCGTAACCGTACCCTGGGAGTTGACGGTTTCCAAACAGATCACGTTTCCACGGAGGGTGGTGATCCGGTAGTATTCGCTGGCGGATTGCATTTGTTCTTCCGTGAGGGGGCAGATGCCTTCGGGCACTTCATAGCGGGTGGTATAGGTATTGTAATATTGACTGTGGGGCGTGTTGTACCAAATTCCCCAGGCACCGGCAGCAACCAGCGCCAATGCCGCAAAAGCTGCGGTGATCTGCCGGATCAAACGGCGGGTGCCGTCCCGCTTGACGATCTCATCGTGATGAATACCCAGCATGGTGGATACGATCCGTAAAAATGCCATGCGCTTTCCGTATTCCTGTATATTGATACCCAAAAGCTCAGGCGTGATAGCCCGCAGCGCTTCCGGGAAACATTCCGTTTCCGGATCTTTGCTGAAGGCGGTGCCGTCTACGATCAGGGGGATGATCTGCTCCTGCCTGCCAAGAGAAACAAAGTAGCGCACTTCTTCATTGACATAGATAGATTTGGCGCTGTTGGGAGAACAGATGACAATCAGGTAGCGGCTGTCATCCAACGCCTGATGAAGCGCGTTTTCCAAAACATTCCCGGAAATGTCCTGCTGATCCCGGAACACGGGAGTGATCCGCTTGGGAAGCGCTTTGTGGGTGCGGATCAGCTTGGAAGGCAGCATGTAGTTCTGCAGTTTTTGCTGAAGCCACTTGGCCCAGGGCATATCCTTTCTGCTATAGCTGACAAAGGCAAAGTATCGGTATTTTTGCTCCGTGCCGACGGCCTGCTGATTGTCCATGGCAATCCTCTTTTCTGTGTGTGGTTATATTCAGTATACCATAATTATAAAAGAATGCAATGCTTCCGCGTATCTGCCGGACGGAAAAGAACCGTTGCGCAGAAGCGTCTTTTATGATATACTACTCACAGCAAGAAAAAAGGAGTGTCACTATGGCTTTGCAGGAATCCGGAGAAATGTATCTGGAAACGATCTATGTACTGAATAAGGCCAATTCCCAGGTGCGCAGTGTGGATATTTCGGAACACATGGGCTATTCCAAGCCCAGTGTCAGCCGGGCGGTACACCTTCTGGAGGAGAAAGGCTATATTCTGATTGACGGTGACGGGCTGATCACCTTGACTGAAGAAGGGCAAACGCTGGCGGAGAAGATATTTGAACGGCATACGGTGATCAGCGGGATGCTGATGCGCTTAGGTGTGGATCCGAAAACCGCGGCAGAAGATGCCTGCCGTATGGAACATGCCATGTCAGATGTGACCTTTGAGGCGATCAAGCGGCATGTGCAAAGTTTTCAGCAATAAAAAAGAAAGGAGGGCAAATGCCCTCCTTTTTGCATTACTGCAGGCCCTGCTCGTAAGCCTCGATCATCTTCTTATTCATGTGACCCGTACGACCAACGAGTTTTTCAAAGTATCTGTGGGTGCTTTCACCGGTGAAAATCTTAATATCCAGGCGCAAACAAGACTCGCTTTCCGGTGTTACGAAGATTTTGTCTATATATTCGTTAATAAACTCCGGAATGATGGCACCGGTTGCTGCAGCTTGCTCCAATGCTCGCATGGTTGCTTTCAATGCATCGATTTGCTTGCGGAATTCCTCCTTGGAGTAAAGCTGCTGCTCCAGTTCGATGATCTGTGCTTCTGCGTCGGCGATCTCGGCGGCACACTGCTTGTTCATGGTAATGAAGTCTGCATCAGAAATTGCGCCGGTTACATTGTATTCCAGCAGCTTGGATTTTTTCTTTAGTGCCAATTCTCTGCGGCTTTTCTGCTGCTCAATTTGCTTGGGTATTTCATTGCTGGCATCCAAAGCCTGGAACCGCTGCACATATTCTTCAATCAGTGCCTCAGTGTTTACCTTTGTATCCCGTGCTACATCCAAAATCAGAGGTTTGATTTCTTCCTCGTAGATAGCGAAGGAGGGGCAGGAATCAGCACCGTTTTTGATTTTACCGGAGCATACCCAGCGGCTGTTTTTGTTGCCCTGCTTGTCTCTGGATTCTCTGCGGTAATATGCAGCACCGCAGCAGGTGCAGTAGAGCTTGCCGGTGAGCAGATTGGCGTGATTGCAGATGCCCTGCCGGGATTTTACATCATCGCTGCGCCGTTTCAAAATGGCATTTGCTTGATCCCATAGCTCCTCGGAAACAATGGCGGGTACGATTTCTCCGGTT
>JAZNLC010000011.1:0-10387 GCA_045578895.1 Faecousia sp.
TGTCAAAAAACGATGTCATTCCGAGCCAGTGTTCACACTGGCGTGGGAATCCCGTGGAATCTCAAACATTTTCGCATATAAAAACCAGTAATTCCCCTCTATTTACGGGATCGCCACACCAGTCTGCGGACTGGTTCGCGATGACGTGCTGTTTTGGGGACTTTTTTGACACACTAAAATGTGCGTTGCGGTATCCGCAACGCACATTATTTCTTTATTTTGACATAGCGCTGTAAGCAGTCAAAGGCGCATCTGTCTGCTGATTGCATGCCATTTTCCAAAGTGGAACACGCTGTGCCAAGCTGTCGACCAGCGCCTTATAAGATGCCCGTTTTTCTTCGTCCAGCGGGCAATAGCCCTGGTGCAGCAGCATAGGAAGCGCATCTTCCGCGGTGCAGGGAGCAATCCGGTTTTCCTGCCCTCTTTCCAAAATACAGATCCCCGCAAGCGGCACTGCAATATTGGTGTCCAAGCCGTGCTTGCCGCTCCAGGGAGAGCCGCAGGCCCATACACCGTCGCCGGTGATTTTCAAAAAAGGCTTATCGTCATTGACCATCACCGCCCGGTCACCAAACACCCGGCACCACAGCCTTGTGTGGGTGGACTTTCCCGTTCCGCACCTGGCCGTAAATAAGTATGCTCTGCCGTCCACAGCCACGGTGCTGCCATGAAGCATCAGCACATCCCGGTCAAAGAGATATTCCGCAACCGCCCTTTGGATGGCTGCACGCTCCAGAAACGGATCGGTAAATTTTCGGATCTTCATACCTTCTTCGATGGCTTCCCTCTCCAGCATTTCCTGCTCAAACGCAAGCGCTTCCTGCCGTGGGATGATCTGCAATTGAGGTGCTTTTTCTGTCAGATAGCGCTTGCAGTATTCCCGGTTGCTCTCAAAGATGGACCGGATACCAAAGCTGTACCCCGCGATTTCTATGGTAAAATCAGCCACGGTAGGCATCCAGGATCAGTTTAAACGCACCGTAAGCGCCGGCATCATTGCCCAGGGTCGCCAAAGCGAACTTCAGTTCCCGGATAGCGTGGAACAGATACTTGTGCATATGACGGCTGATACCGTTGAGCAGAGGCTCGCCTGCCTTGCTGACACCACCGCCAATGACCACCAGTTCCGGATCTACCACACAGCAAACATCGGACAGGAATTCTGCCAGGTTGCTGTAAACCCGCTCCAGGATCTCCGTTGCCACCACATCATTGGCAGCGCCCGCGGCAAAGATATCCTTGCAGGTCAAATCCTGTAAGTCCCGCAAAACAGAAGGATTGACGCTGCGGTTCAAGTGGCGCCGGGCGGTACGAACGATACCGGTAGCGGAGCAATACTGCTCTACACAGCCGTACTTGCCGCAACCGCAGGGCACGGTTTCATCCTTATTCAGAACCATATGTCCAATCTCACCGCCCGCGCCATGGGCACCGTACAGAATTCTGCCGTCAATCACGATACCGCCGCCGACGCCGGTACCTAAAGTGGCCAGCACGATGTTGTCATAACCCTGGCCGCCGCCTTTCCAGCATTCGCCCAAAGCTGCCACATTGGCATCATTACCGGCTCTGACAGGAAAGCCTGTCAGTTCACTCAGCGCATCGTTGATGTTGAATACACCCCAACCCAGATTGACGCAGCGGTTTACCATGCCGTGACGGCTGACCGGGCCGGGAACACCAATGCCCAAGCCGATAATATCTTCGTTGGGAACATTCTTTTCCTTTAGATAGCCTTTCACTGCCGCGGCAATATCCGCAAGGATATGCTTGCCGCCTTCCGCGGTATTGGTGGGAATTTCCCACTTGTCCAGGAGCTGTCCCTCTTCGTTAAAATAAGCCAGTTTTACGGTTGTTCCGCCTAAATCAATACCAAATCCGTACTTCATACCCGTTCCTCCAAAACCATGTTTTCTATGAATCTTTATTATACAAGCTTTTTCTTCAAAAATCTATAGGGGAATAACTTTTTTTGAAACTTTTGCCATAGGACTTGCGTTTACTGTTCATTTGCGTTAATATAGAATCAGCTAATTATGTAATTAGAAAGGAAGGATACCCCTTTATGATCAAAGTTGATATTTCTAATGTATGGGGCGAAATCGCGCTGCCCGACCTGCTGGCTGTAGAGAAAGAAGTCGCCGCTGCCCACGCTACCCTCACCGAAAAGACCGGCCCCGGCAACGATTTCCTGGGTTGGCTGGATCTGCCCGTGGCAGAGCCCACCGAGGAAATGATCCGCGTGCAGGCTGCTGCTGACCGCATCCGCGAAAACTCCGATGTATTTGTCGTCATCGGCATCGGCGGCAGCTACCTTGGCCCCCGCGCAGCCATCGAGCTGATGCAGGGCTGCAACCACAACATGGGCAAGGGCAAGGGTAATCCCCAGATCTACTTTGCCGGTAACGGCCTGAGCACCCGCGCCTGGAATGAGCTGCAGCGGCTGCTGGAAGGCAAGGACTTTTCCATCGCTATCATCTCCAAGTCCGGCACCACCACTGAGCCCGCTATCGCTACCCGCGCCCTGCGCTGGATGTTGGAGCGCAAATACGGCACTGATGAGGCAAAGAAGCGCATTTTCGCCATTACCGATCCCGTCAACGGCGCTCTGCGCCAGATGGCTACCGAAGAGAGCTGGGAAACCTTCGTGATTCCCCCGGATGTCGGCGGCCGCTACAGTGTACTGACCGCTGTCGGTCTGCTGCCTCTGGCAGTTGCCGGCCTGGACATCAAAGCCATCATGGCAGGCGCTTGTGAAGCCAAGAAGGCATACGACCTTCGCTCCTTCGAAAACCCCGTATGGCTGTACGCCGGTGTTCGTAACCTGCTGTACCGCCGCGGCAAGGCAATCGAGCTGCTGGAAAGCTTTGAGCCCGGCTTCAAGATGATGGGCGGCTGGTGGCAGCAGCTCTACGGCGAGTCTGAGGGCAAGGACGGCAAGGGCATCTTCCCCGTCACCGCTGAGTTTACTGCTGACCTGCACTCCCTGGGTCAGATGATCCAGCAGGGCGAGCGCAACATTTTTGAAACCATGGTTCGTTTTGACGCTCCTGAGCAGAAGATGGTCATCGGCGGCGATGTAAAGAACCTGGATGGCTTGAACTATCTGGAAGGCAAGACCCTGGACTTCGTGGACGAAAAGGCATTCCTTGGCACCCTGGCAGCTCACGTGGACGGCGGTGTTCCCGTCATCACCATGGACATGGGCGAGCTGAACGATGCCAAGTTGGGTGAAATGTTCTACTTCTTTGAGCTGGCCTGTGGTGTCTCCGCCTATATGCTGGGTGTCAATCCCTTCAACCAGCCCGGTGTTGAGTTCTACAAGCGTAATATGTTCCAGCTGTTGGGCAAGCCCGGTTACGAAGTGTAAAATAATTTCATCGCCCGAAAAATAGGTATTGCAAATTCATTTGATAGCTGTTAGAATGAATCCATAATCCAAGCTATACACAGCAAAGGAGGAAATTCCAATGATTCATGTTATTATGGGCCTGAAGGGCTCCGGCAAGACCAAGAAGCTTCTCGACTCCATCCACGAGGCCGTCGTCAACGCTACGGGCGATGTTGTGTGCATCGAGTACGGCAAGAAGCTGACCTATGATGTAAACTACCGTGTGCGTCTGGTTGACTCCAAGGAGTACGGCATCGGCAATCCCTGCATGCTGAAGGGCTTCCTGAGCGGCCTGCACGCCGGTAATTTCGATATTACCCATGTGTACATCGACAACCTCTATAAGACCATCGGTAACGACCGTGCAGCAGGTGAGGCTTTCATCCTGTGGTGCGCTGAGTTTGCCAAGGTCAACAACATGGAGATCACTGTGACCGTGTCCGATGATCCCGCGCTGGCTTCTGAAGAGATCAAGAAGTTCCTGTAATCACCGTTGCCAAGATGCCGCTGCTATGCAGCGGCATCTTTTTTATGCCCATCTCTTCCCGACAAAGTATGGCTTGACTTCTTTCCGCACCAATGCTATAATCCCCCACTGTATCCAACCTGATACCGTTTTGTAACTTTTAAAAGCAGAACCGACCATTTGAAAGGAGTTGGCCGAATTTTGAAATCCCATTTTCCTGCCCGGCAGCTGTTTTGCTTATTGCTGTGTGTCCCCCTGTTTCTGATGCTGGCGATTCCGGTCTCCGCAAAACCGGCTTCTCTGGATATTTCCTATCTGCATGCGGCCCCGGTATACTACCGGCCCAGTGATACATCCGCACAGATCGGATATTTCCCCCACGGTACCGAGCTGACCGTACTGGGACAGCAGGGCACGTATTACCGGATCGATTGCTATGACATGACCGGCTTCCTCCACGAAAGCTTCGTGATGTCCGCAAACGGTAAATATTATGTAAACTGCGCAGCTGTTTCCAGCAGTGCGTTTTTGGAGCGGCCTATTTCCTCCGCAATTCTTTTGCAGCGGCGCATCCACACTCTGTCTATCGGGCAGGTTGGTGTGCCCTATGTATCCGGCGGCACCTCTCCCCGGGGGTTCGACTGTTCCGGCTTTACCCAATATATTTTCCGGCAGATCGGCATTTCCATTCCCCGCACCTGTGATGGGCAGTTAGGTGCCGGCCTGATCATCCCAAAGGAAAACCTGCGTTGCGGAGATCTTGTGCTGTTTCAGCGCACCACTTCTCACCGGGGGATCTCTACCCACGTGGGGATCTATTTAGGCGAGGGCAAACTGATTCACGCCGGCAGCCGGGGAATCACTGTGGTAGATCTGGAATCCACCTATTTCCGGGAGCATTATCTGTGCGCCCGCCGGATCATCAGCGTCGAAAGCATCCAGCCGGAAATTGCCTCTGCGGCCACCTTTTCCTTTGGCAGGTAATTTCTTTACCCTTGCGTTCAGGGCTTATTTATTATATAATGCGTCATTGAGATTGAAATAAAGGAAGAAAGATATGCAAGAAGAACGAAAGCTCTCCATTCCCGCAGAGAACAAAATGGGTACTATGCCCATAGCAAAACTTCTCTACTCCATGGCGCTTCCCATGATCATTTCCATGCTGGTGCAGGCACTGTATAATGTGGTGGACAGCATCTATGTTTCCCGCATTTCCGAAAGTGCCGTTACCGCCCTGGGACTTGCTTTTCCGGTACAGAATATGCAGATCGGCTTTGCCACCGGTATCGGCGTCGGTATGAACGCCCTGCTGAGCAAATCTTTGGGTGAAGGAAACCGGGAAAAAGTCAATCACACCGCGGGCAACGGCATTTTGCTGACAGCCATCGCCATCGGGGTATTTATGCTCTTTGGATTTTTCTGCAGCCATCCTTACTACGCCATGCAGTCCGATGTAGCCGAAACCGTGGAAGGCGGTGCGGCTTATACCGCTATCTGCTGCATTTTCACCATGGGTATCTTTGTAGAGATCCTGGGTGAGAAGCTGCTACAGGCATCCGGCCGGACGATCTACACGCTGTTCACCCAAGGTACCGGTGCCATTGTGAATATTATTTTGGATCCCGTGTTCATCTTCGGTTGGTTTGGCATTCCGGAAATGGGCATTGCCGGTGCGGCCGTTGCAACCGTCATCGGTCAATGGGTTGCCGCCATTATGGCCGTGATTTTCAACATCAAGTGTAACCCCGATGTGCAGTTTGCCTGGAAATATATCAAGCCGAAAAAAGATGTTCTTCTGCCGATCCTGACCGTGGGTATCCCCTCCATCATCATGATGGCCATCGGCTCCGTGATGAACTTCGGCATGAATCAGATCTTCCAAAGCTTCAAGACCTACGGCGAAACCGCCACCGGTGTGTTCGGCATTTATTTCAAGCTGCAAAGCTTCTTCTTCATGCCTGTCTTTGGCATGAACAATGCTGCCATTTCCATCCTTGCTTATAACTACGGAGCCCGGAATCCCAAGCGTATCACTTCCACCTTGAAGTGGTCTGTGATCAGTGTTATGGTGATCATGCTGCTGGGTGTTTTGGCTTTCCAAACTGTGCCGCACCTGCTTCTGGGCATTTTTAATCCCAGCGATGATTTTCTTGCCATCGGTGTCAGCGCCTTGCGGATCGTCAGTTTGATTTTCCCCCTGGCCGCCATCGGTATCGCCTTGAGCGCCAGCTTCCAGGCACTAGGCAACGGCATCTATTCCACCATTACTTCCCTGTGCCGTCAGCTGATCGTACTGCTGCCGGTAGCATTTCTGCTGAGTCTTTCCGGGGATGTGCATTTGGTTTGGTGGGCTTTCCCCATCGCGGAAGTGGTCAGCCTGGCGGTAACGCTGTTCCTCTTCGCCCGGATCTACCATCAGAAGGTCAAACCTATGCTCTAAACAAGTACCCCAAGGCTTCGCCTTGGGGTCTTGCTTTTCTAAAAACACAAGATACTGTGACGCGCCAAAATTCCCTATCCTTTTTCGGCAAAAAACTTCCGGGCCGCTAAGTTGTTTCCGGGATAAAGCTGTGCTATAATGATTTTAACTGACGATTTATGAGGGATTCCATGAATATAGAGAAGATTACCATTGATCAATCACAACTGCATAAGTTGCTGAGCCTGGCAAATGGCAGCGCCGCGCTGCTGTATCTGTATCTGCGCAGCGGCAATTCCATTGCAAATGCCGCTTGTGATCTGGGGCTGAATGCCAATCAGATTGCTTTGTCGGAAGCTGCCCTGCGGCAGATGGGTCTTTGGGCGGAGGATGTAAAAACCACCTTCGTTCCGGGGGAGCGTCCCACCTATTCGGAAGCAGATGTCATGACTGCTATGGATACGGATATGGACTTCCGAAGCCTCTACGGAGAAGTCCAGCGACTTTTAGGTAAGGTGCTTACCACAGAAGAATTAAAGCTGCTGCTGGGTCTGCGCCGTTATTTGGGTCTGCCCAACGATGTGATCTCCGTATTGGTCTATTACTGCAAAGACAGGGCGCGGCAGCGCGGCAGCCTGCGTAACCCTTCCCTGCGCACCATTGAAAAGGAAGCCTACCAATGGGCGGAGCAGGGCATTGACACACTGGAGCAGGCCGCCGCTTACATACAAACGCAGAATTTGAAAAACTCCCGGCTCGAGCGGCTGAAGAAGGTCATTCAGGTCAGGGGCCGCAATCTTACTGCCGGAGAAGAGCGTTATGCTACCAATTGGCTGGACATGGGCTTTGATGAAGATGCCATTGCCATCGCCTATGAACGGACCTGTCTGAATACCGGCGGTTTGAACTGGGCGTATATGAACAAGATCCTGCAGCGCTGGCATGAAGCCGGCCTGCACACCGCCGCGGAAGTTAAGCAGGGCGACCGCAAACCGGCTGTTCCCAAGGGTGCCTCCGGCCAACTGGGTCAGGCAGAATTGGAAGCCATCGCAAAGATCATGCAGGAGGGATAACCCATGGCATATTCAAAAGATGTTGTGATCCGCGCCAGAGGGATTCTGGCGCAGCTGCGGGCTGACCGGGAATCCCAGGCAGCCGCCCGGCTGGCACAGGCTTATGAACAGGTGCCCCGGATCAGGGAGATCGATATTGCCCTGCGCTCTACCATGGCAGCGGCTGCCCAGGCTGTTTTTGCCCAGGGCGGAGATGCCCGTGCTGCTATGGAGCAGGCTAAGCAGGAGAATTTGGCACTGCAGGCAGAGCGGGAAGCTTTGCTGGCAAAGCACTTTGCCCCCGGCTATTTGAACGAAGATCCCGCATGTCCCCATTGTGGTGATACCGGCTACATTGGCAGCACCATGTGCCGCTGTCTGCTTCAGCTGTGCGCCCGGGAACAGCAGAAAGAGCTTGGCAGCGCTTTCCGGGGCAGTGAAAGCTTTGAAAACTTCCGCCTGGATTACTACTCCAACGCGGTCATTCCCCAGGTAAAGGCCTCCGCCAGGAGCGTTATGGAGAAAAACCTGAATCATTGCCGGGAATACGCCCGGCTGTTCGCCCACGGTACAGGAAACCTGCTGCTGTTCGGCTCCACCGGTTTGGGCAAGACCCACTTGGCATTGGCCATCGGCTCTGCAGTAGGCAATCAGGGCTTCAGCGTTTGCTACGAAACCGCCATCAGCTTGTTTGATAAGCTGCAAAAGGCTCGTTTTACCCCCAGCGAAGAGGCTGTTGCCCAGGCCGAGCGGTTGGAAAAATGTGATCTTCTGATCATCGACGATCTGGGCACGGAAATGCCCGGTCAGTTCGTCACCGCCGCGCTGTACGGTCTGCTGAACCAGCGGCTGCTGGGCGGCAAGCCTATGGTCATCACCACAAACCTCACCGTAGAAGAAACCTCCAACCGCTATTCCCCGCAGATCGCCTCCCGGCTTTACGGTGAATTCACCCGGCTGACCTTCCTGGGTACTGACATCCGTGTGCTGAAAAACGGAGGTATGGTACTATGACCGGCATTCTTTTTGATTTGGACGGTACATTACTGGATACCTTGCAGGACTTGGCGGATTCCGTCAATCATGCTTTGGCTGTTCACGGCTATCCTGCCAGAACAGTTCCCGAGATCCGTCGTTTTATCGGCAACGGTGCCGCCTCCCTGATCGCCCAGTCCGTACCGGAGGGTGTGGACTCCAAACCGGTTTTGGATACTTTCCGTCCCTACTACCAGGCCCACAGCCAGATAAAGACCGCCCCCTACTCCGGCATTTTGGAGGTTTTGGAGGAGATCCGCCAATTTTATCCCGTGGCCATTGTTTCCAACAAGCCGGACCCCGCTGTTAAGACCCTCTGTGCCCACTTTTTCCCCGGCATTTTCGCCCTGGGCGAAGTGGCAGGCTGTCCCCGAAAGCCCGCCCCGGATATGCTTTACAAAACAATGGATATTTTAGGCATCGACCGATTTGTCTATGTAGGCGACAGCGAGGGTGATGTGACCACTGCCCACAACGCAAACGCCAAATGCATCAGCGTCCTTTGGGGCTTCCGGGATGAAGAAGAACTCCGGGCCGCAGGCGCCGATTATCTGTGCCGTCAGGTTTCTGAACTGCCCGATCTGATCCGGCAAGCAACACAACAGTAAACGAGGAATATCATGTCTTATGAATTTTATGCCCTGCTGGGCAGAATGCGCTATATCACCCGCTGGGGTCTGATGCGCAATACCTTTTCCGAAAACATTCAGGAGCATTCCCACCAGGTAGCGGTACTGTCCCATGCGCTGGCGCTGATCCGCAAGGAGATCCTGCATCTGCCCGGCCCGGATCCGGACCGCTGCGCAGTGGCAGCGCTGTACCACGATGCTTCCGAAACACTCACCGGTGACCTGCCGACCCCCATCAAATATTATAACCCCGACATCATGGCTTCTTACAAGCAGGTGGAGCGGGTAGCCGCCCAGCGGCTGCTGGATATGCTGCCGCCGGAGCTGGTAAGCAGCTATCAGCATTTGATCATGGAAGATGACGCGGAAGTTCTGCCCATCGTCAAAGCAGCGGATAAACTTTCCGCTTACATCAAATGCGTGGAAGAACAGAAGGCCGGCAACACGGAATTTGACACCGCACTGGTGCAGACACTGGAGGCCTTGCGCTCTGCAGAGCTGCCGGAGCTCCAATGGTTTATGGACAACTGTCTGGAAGCCTTTAGCTTGAACATTGACCAGCTGTAATACAGGAGGTTTTATTATGAGGATTTCTACCACCACGGAACAGATCGACGATCTTTTCGGTCGGGAAGAAGCCATCCGCATGATCGCCCGGGCAGGCTTTGACTGTGCCGATTTGGGCATGTTCAACGATGCCATGACCGAAGGTCACGATGACCCGCTGCTGCGGGACGGCTATCGGGAATACGCCCTGAACCTGCGCAAAGTGGCAGAGGAGTGCGGCATCTGTTTCAATCAGGCCCACGCCCCCTTCTCCATGAACATGCGCGTATGGGAAACCGATCCCGAAGCCTGGGAAGATGTACTGTTCCGCATTCGCCGGTCCATTGAAGTGGCCGGTTTGATCGGTGCGCCCCGAATTGTGGTGCATCCGGTGCAGTATATGGTCTACTGGAATACCGATCCCCAGGAAATGCTGGAGAAAAACCGGGAGTTCTACCGCCTGCTGATCTCCACCGCGCAGGAAGCCGGTGTGAAGATCTGCGTGGAAAACATGTGGCGCATGGATCTGAACTCCAAGATCATCCGGGACAGTGTCTGTGCCTCTCCCTACGAATTTGCCCGGTATGTGGATACCTTTAATCAGGATGCGGATATTTTCTGCGCCTGCCTGGATATCGGCCACTGCGTCATTACGAGCCATGATCCCGCCAATGCGGTCAAAGTGCTGGGTAATCGTTTGGAAGCGCTCCATGTCCACGACACCGATTTTTTCCGGGATCTGCACACCTGCCCCCTCACCGGAAAAATCGACCAGTACGCTGTAGCAGAGGCCCTGGCAGAAATCGGCTACAAGGGCGATTTCACATTGGAAGCTGCCAGCTTCCTCCG
>JAZNLC010000012.1:0-5456 GCA_045578895.1 Faecousia sp.
TTTGCAAGGTAATCTTCGTATCTCGCTTTCTCAGATTACAATTTGGGAAACAACAGGTTATCTTTCGGGGAGGCCTTCTTTGCTCAGGTTTTGGAGATTTGCTGTGATCTGTTCCAATGCAGCATAGAAAGACTCTCTTGCTTCATTGGAAAGACCGGCTCCAGCCAATTCCACTGCTATTGCCGCCCGTTCCCGGACATGCTCCGCAGCCTGCTTTCCGTCTTCCGTCAACATCAGCTTGGCACGGTATAAATTGCCGCCAACAGCTTCCTTCCGGATAAGGCCCTTCTTTTCCAGAATAGAAAGCATCCGGGATACATCAGCCTTGTTCTTGCAGCACAACTCACCCAGCTTTGCAGCGGTGATGCCATCCGGATATTCGTATAATGTGTTCAGATAAACAGCATGAGGGCTGTTCAAGTCATACTTCGCCATTTCCTCTGCGGCCAGCTTGTGCCAGCACCGGTCAATTTCAGCAATTGCCAAGGAAAACCGTGCAAATCGATTCAGCATAAGATACCTCCTGGTAAATAGATGTTGTAATGTCAACTTCTGGATTATACACTAAGTTTGTTGAGAAGTCAACATCTTCGGTTGTCACATGGCAATTGCCTATCAGCAACAGCTCCAATACAGGATTGAACTGTCTGGACAGTAACATGCTATTAAATTTCTTCAATCATTTTTCAATCTTTTATGGTATAATGGTGCATAAGTGGAGGTGTTGATATGCGACTTTTACTGGTTGAGGACGAAAAAAGAATGGCGCAGGCATTGTGTGAGATCCTGCGTCTTGAGAAATATGAGGTAGACCATTGTGCTAACGGTCTTGACGGTTTGACAGCCATTGAGAGCGCTATATACGATATTATCATCCTTGATGTTATGCTCCCTGGAATGAATGGATATGAAATTGCAAAGAAGGCACGGCAGAAAGGTATCCGCACACCGATTCTGATGTTGACAGCAAAAGCGGAGCTTGACGACAAAGTAACCGGTCTTGACAGCGGTGCGGATGATTACCTAACAAAGCCTTTTATGACCAAGGAACTGCTGGCTCGCCTTCGTGCCCTTGGCAGGCGGAATATCAATACGGCAGATGGTACACTCTGTTACGGCGATATCTCCCTTGATACTAACTCCTGCACCCTTTCCTGCATGACAAATGGGCAGAGCGTGCGATTGAGTGAAAAAGAATACCGTATCCTGGAATATCTCATTTCCAATCAGGGACAGATCCTTACCCGGGAGCAGCTTGCGGTTAAGATCTGGGGCTTTGAGAGCGAAGCAGAATACAACAATGTAGAAGTATATATGTCCTTTACCCGTAAAAAGCTGAGTTTTGTCGGTGCAAAGGCGGAGATCAAGGCGGTGCGTGGTATCGGCTACGAATTGAGGTGTGACGATGTTTAAGAAATCAAGAAAAAAGATCGTTGCCGCCATCATGAGCATTTTAACGCTTCTCTGGGTAGGAACACTTTGCGTGATCTATATCTCCAGTTACTTTGAGGTTGCCACAACCAATCAGGAAATGCTAAAGGAACACACAGAGCAGTATATGTTGGAAAAGCCTATGGGTGGCGCATTTGATCCTATGAAGCCCTTCCCCGACAGAGGCCCCCATTTTGACACCAATCAATTCAAGTTATCCACCTTCTACTCGGTTGCAATTTCCTATGATAACAAGGTAATAGAGGTAAGAAACGACGATGCTGCCGTTTATACAGATGCAGAGCTTGAAAGCGCAGCAAGACAGGTACTTAAAAAAACTGATACAACCGGTATGATCGGTAACTTGGTATACTACAAAATGGACAAGGGTGGCTACACGCTTGTTTCCTTTATGGACAATACCATCATTCGTGAAAGCATGAACACGCTGTTCCGATATACACTTATCTTTGGCGGCATAGCGATCATTGCATTGTTCTTTCTCGCGGTGTACTTGGCAAAAAGAATTGTTGACCCTCTTGAAGAAAGCTATCAGAAGCAAAAGCAGTTTATCTCGGATGCAGGCCACGAACTAAAAACACCGGTATCGGTAGTCAGTGCCAATGCAGAGCTCTTGTCCCGCGAGATCGGCGATAATCAGTGGCTTGCGAATATCCAGTATGAAAACGAAAGAATGGGAATGCTGGTGGGACAGCTCCTTGACCTCGCCCGTACCGAAAATGTAACACCACAGATGGAACGCATCGATCTGAGTCGCCTTGTGTCTGGCGAAGCGCTCCCCTTTGAAAGTGTTGCCTATGAAAAAGGTCTTGTGCTGAGCAGCAGTGTTGCAGATGGTATCGTCCTGGAAGGCAACAGTGCTCAATTGAAACAGCTGACATCTATCTTGCTGGATAATGCAATTCGCCACGGAAAAGCAGGCGAAGTACGCCTGATACTAACCAAGCAACACGGCATCGTGGAAATGTCTGTGCTGAACAACGGAGAAGAAATTCCAACAGACCAGCGAGAGCAGATATTTGAACGCTTCTACCGCGTAGATCCTGCCCGGAACGGCGAGGATAAGCATTATGGTCTTGGTCTTGCCATTGCCAAGGCAATCGTGGATACCCATCACGGTCATATTGAGGTGCTTTGCTATAATGGTCTGGTGGAATTCCGGGTGAGCCTGCCCATTGCGAAAGAAAAGTAAACAATCTGTGACTTCAATCAAATTTCAATCTTCCTCCTGTACAATGTGACCATCACAGTACAGGAGGATTATTTATGGCATTTCAAACCGTATTCAAGCGATACGAATTGAAATATCTGCTGACTCCCGAACAAAAAGGAAAAGTGCTTACGGCAATGCAGCCGTATATGAAACTGGACAAATACGGCAGAACCACCATCCGCAACCTTTATTACGATACCGACACCTATCTTCTAATTCGCCGCTCCATTGAAAAACCGGCATACAAGGAAAAACTCCGTATTCGCAGCTACAGCCGCGCAAGTGCTGACAGCACAGTATTTGTGGAGCTGAAGAAGAAATACAAGCATGTTGTGTATAAGCGCAGAATCTCTCTTGCGAACCGGGAAGCCATGGCATGGCTATCCGGTGAGAAACACTGCAATCAACATACGCAGATCGCCAATGAGATCGATTATTTTATGGAGCTGTACGGCATGCTGCATCCGACGGTTTTCCTCTCCTATGAAAGAGAAGCGTATTATTGTAAGGACGGATGCGATTTTCGTGTGACCTTTGATGACAATATCCTTTGCAGGCAGGAGGATCTGTCGCTGGATTCTGAAGTCTATGGTGCAGAAATTTTACCCGAAGGGAAAGTGTTGATGGAGATCAAATGCAGCGGTGGAATTCCCTTGTGGATGACCCAGGTGCTGTCAGAAGAGAAGATCTATAAAACATCCTTTTCCAAATATGGAACAGCCTATGGGATGCTGATTTTTCCCCAAACCCACCCGACAAATTCTTATCATATGCTGGAGGTAGTCACCAATGCTTGAAAACTTATTCGGAGGACTTTTTGATACGGATTTAGTAGCGGTCATTTCTGTGACCGATTTTCTGCTTTGCCTGGGGTGCTCCCTTGTGTTGGGACTTGTGATGGCCTTTGCCTATATGTACCGTACCCGCTATACCAAGAGCTTCGTTGTGACATTGGCGCTTCTGCCTGCGGTTGTCTGTGTGGTGATTATGCTGGTCAATGGAAATGTAGGAACCGGTGTTGCGGTGGCAGGCGCGTTCAGCCTGGTTCGTTTCCGCAGTGTTCCCGGCACGGCAAAGGAGATATGCACCCTGTTTTTGGCAATGGGAGCAGGCCTGATCGCCGGTATGGGATACTTAGGCTTTGCGGTACTGTTCACCTTGGTAATGTGCGCAGCGTTTGTTCTTTATAACTGCCTGGACTTTGGCACAAAAAAGAACGCGGCTACCTTCAAGACCTTCACCATTACCATCCCGGAAGATCTGGATTATTCCGGTGTGTTCGATGATATCTTTGCCGAGTTTACTCGGAGCCACGATCTGATTCGGGTGAAGACTACCAATATGGGCAGTATGTTCAAGCTTACTTACAATGTGGAGCTTGCGGATGCGACCCGGGAGAAAGAGATGATTGACAAGCTCCGCTGCAGAAACGGTAACCTGGAAATTGCGGTGTCTAAGCAGGAAACTGTGGGGACAGAATTGTAACGGAGGGGTAATATGAAGAAAATCCTGTCAATTCTATTGGTTCTGACACTTATCCTTGGTGTTTTGGTCGGATGTGGCAATGAGAATCCACCCAGCGGCACAGAGCCGGGCAGCAATTCCTCTATAGAGGGCACAACCGATAACGGCGGCGAAAACAGCAACGCAGCTCCTGTGGATGTAGATTTCTCCCAAACTGACGGGGATATGTTTACCGAGAGGGACAGCAAAAGTGATTATGATGAAAGCAAGGCCGTTACCATTCAGCTGAATGGCACTTCTGCAACAGCCAGCTCTGACAGTGTTCAGATCAACGGGTCTACGGTTATCATCAAAAAGGAAGCTACCTATGTCATTTCCGGCAGCTTAAACGGCATGCTGGTGGTAGACGCACCCGAAACCGCAAAGCTGCAGCTTGTGTTTAACGGTGTAGATATTACAAGTGAGACTTCCGCAGCACTGTATATTCTGGAAGCGGACAAGGTGTTTGTAACCCTTGCGAATGGCACTGCAAACACGCTTTCCAATGGTGGCAGTTTCATTGCCATTGATGATAACAACATCGATGGAGCGCTGTTCTCCAAGCAGGATCTGACCTTTAACGGTTCCGGTTCGCTGACAGTGACATCTCCCGCAGGACACGGTATCGTCTGTAAGGACGATTTGGTGATCACCGGCGGCACCTATGTAGTAAACTCTGCATCCCACGGTCTGGATGCCAACGATAGTGTAAGAATCGCAAATGCTGCGCTGACCATAGATGCCGGCAAGGATGCCATCCACTGCGAAAACAGCGATGATACTGCCAAGGGCTATATCTACATTTCCAGCGGTACCATCAAAGCAGAAGCGGAAGGTGACGGCATCGCCGCAAGTGCCTATATGCAGATCGAGGGTGGCTCCATGGACCTGCTGGTTGGCGGCGGCAGTGAGAACGGTACGAAAGAACACTCCGATAACTTTGGAGGATTCATGGGCGGTGGTCCCGGTGGAATGGGCGGCAGACCCGGTTCCAACAATTCTCAAGACACCACGACGGAAGAAGCCAGCACAAGCATGAAGGGTCTGAAAGCGACAAACGGCATGCTGATCTCCGGCGGTAATATCACTATCAATTCCGCTGATGACGCGATCCATTCCGATATGTCTGTCATCATTAACGGCGGCGCATTTACTCTTGCTTCCGGTGACGATGCCATCCACGCAGAGGACACCTTAACCGTTACGGCAGGCAAGATCGACATTTCTGAAAGCTACGAAGGTTTGGAAGCCTTGCACATTGATGTGCAGGGCGGCGATATCAAGCTGG
>JAZNLC010000013.1:0-3256 GCA_045578895.1 Faecousia sp.
ACTTTGCTATCCTCAGAACAATCATTCTCCAGATACAACGGAAGCAAATCATCAACGATGCTACAATTCAACTTCATATTTTACCCTCCAAATCTTCAATCAATTTGCTTTTTGCACGATAGAAAGTGACTTTCGCCCATGATTCTGATTTTCCACACACTTCAGCAATTTCTTTGAAACTCAAATCACCAAACACCCGTAACATAAATACTTCTCTGTACGGCTCTCTCAGCAGGTGTAAGTATTTATGTATTTTCAAGACTTGTTCCTTATCTTCTAAAGCTTCAAAGAAAACCTCATCATTTGTAGTGTTTTGAGAACTTTCCCTATCAACAAATCTTTTTCTTCGTTTTTGCTCTTTATAGAATGCATTTTTTGCAATTTGGCATAGCCATGTTTCAATCTTGCAATCTCCACGAAATTGCCCTATGTGCAAGTAAGCTTGATAAAAAGTTTCCGAAGTAAGTTCTTCGGCTAAACTTATGTCACCGCAAAGGGACAATAAATAACGAAAAATAATAGGGGTGAAATTTTGAAATACTTCTTCAAACTCGTGCATAATCTATCACCTCGTTTCAACTATTAGAGTCTTCAAAACAAAAAAAGGCACAAAGTTTTGAGAAAATTTTAATCCTTTTTAAAAAGTAATAGTACAGTGAGAAATAGAGATGGTTTGCCCATATATGAGCAAACCATCTCTTTATCAAATTTAAATTCAAGTTTACGAACTGTTTTCATTTTTATTATACTCAGAGCAATGTAGAAAATCAATGTTGCAAAGCACCAAACAGAAATAATGGCAAACAATAATAAAACGATAATCGTTCGGTAACGACTTTTCTACCGTGTTCCTTTACACTATGGATAGACTTGAACATCTAAGGAAAGGAGGGTATCGAAATGATAAAAACGATTGTCTCAGCAGTAAAGCAGGCTGTGTTCAGTAAAAGTTTTCTTGTCAGCTGGATTGGAGTGGTTGCCATTATCGCCGTATCCTCCATTCAGCAGATTTTGGAAGCATTTCGTGCCGACGAACTGCTGATGATCGGGTTTCACGATACCTTTATTGCAAACGCACTTGTGTCGGATGGCATGACACTTGCCTTACCCATTCTCGCAGCGCTCCCTTTTACCGCATCCTTCGTGGATGATGTAAAAAGCGGATACATAAAGGCATATTTGCCCCGCACTACCCGATTGAACTATCTCACAAGCAGATGTGTTGCCTGTGCTGTTTCCGGTGGTTTGGTGCTGGCCCTGGGCATCCTTGTTTCCTATGTGATTTCCGCATTGGTTTTTCTGCCAATGGAAGCACCGCTCCCCAAGGATGTAAAAGCTCCCTCGTATTTCGCAGAACTGATGGAGAATGTAATGCTCTTTTTCTGTTCCGGTGCGTTCTGGTCTTGCGTGGGCCTGACCTTTGCAACATTGACAAGCAGTAAATACATGGCCTACGCATCACCATTTGTTCTTTACTATGTGTTGATCATTCTCTACGAACGGTACTTTGATGCACTCTATGTCCTTTATCCCAAGGAATGGACTGCACCTACCAAAGAATGGATGTGGGGCAGCTTCGGTATCGTATTACTGCTTTTGGAGCTTACGATCATTGTATGTTTGGCATTCGGGATCGCAGCGCAAAGGAGGTTATCGCAGATATGAAGTGGATCAAACAGACCCTATCGGTTACCGCTTACAATTTCAGACAATGGCACAAGAATCCGCGGATCATCATTACATTCTGCCTTGCCTTTATTCTTTGCTTTCTGCTGTCCGACAAAACAGTTCAGTTTGCCAGAGAATATGGAACCACAATGCAGATCGTGGAAGCCTTTGTTTGGACTTTCGGTGACGCAAATTCAATCCTGCTGTCCTCGCTGCTGCTCCTTCTGCTGTTTGCGGATATGCCCTTCATATCAAGCGGAACACCGTTCTACCTCATGCGGATAAACCGCAAGACATGGGTAGCCGGACAGGCTGTATACATCATCGCAGCTACTTCTATCTATCTGTGCTTCATTCTCGCTTCCACATCCCTGGTCTGCATGACACAGAGTTTTGTAGGAAATATGTGGAGTGAAACTGCTGCGATCCTCAGTTATTCCGGTGCCGGACAGTCTGTTGCACTACCGGCTTTTGTTAAGACCCTGGAAATGACCACTCCCTATGCCTGTATGTTCACCATTTTCCGGTTAATGCTGTTGTACTCTCTGCTCATGGTGTTCATCATGCTGCTGTTCAATCTCAAGAAAGGACAGCTTGGCGGTGTGATCGGAGTGTTCGCCTTTAGTCTGTATGGATTTCTGCTCAACCCGGAAACCATCAGGGCAATCTTTCGGCTTCCCACAGAGCTGATGTATAAGGCCAATGTTGCTGTGGGCTGGCTGTCACCCTTGAACCATGCCACTTACCATATGCACAATTTTGGTTACGATACCTTACCCCGACTGTGGCATACCTATCTGATCTTCGGATCGCTCATCGTCCTGTGCTTTTTCCTGTCACTACGGGCGATCCGAAACTATAACTTCAATTTTGTTGGAACGGAGGGCTAAATATGAGAAATGAAAATATAGCCATCAGCGTTCGGAATGTATGCAAGGATTTTGGTCAAGTCCGTGTCCTAAAAAGCGTATCCCGTGACTTTGAAGCGGGAAAGATCCACGGCATCGTAGGCAACAACGGCAGCGGTAAGACCGTGCTGATGAAGTGTATCTGCGGTTTCCTCCTGCCGACCGAGGGAATGGTTCTGGTCAACGGAAAGCGGGTAGGCAAAGATGTGGACTTCCCATCTGATCTTGGCATTATCATCGAAACACCGGGATTCCTGCCCAATATCACAGGTGTGAAGAATCTGGAGATACTGGCATCACTCAACAAGAAAATCGGCCTTGCGGACATTGCGGATTCTATTCGCCGGGTGGGACTGGACCCGCAAAGCAAAACTCCCGTGGGAAAATACTCCCTCGGTATGCGTCAGCGATTGGGCATTGCCCAGGCGATCATGGAAAACCCATCCCTGCTGATCCTGGATGAACCTATGAACGGTCTGGACAAGCACGGTGTAGCGGAGATGCGAAAACTGATTAAAGGACTAAAAAACGAAGGAAAAACAATCCTGCTGGCCAGCCACAACCAAGGAGATATTGATGAACTCTGCGATACGGTATGCGAGATGGATGCGGGTATTATGACAATGATTCGGGAGGACCGTTAGAATGAGAAGATTATTCACATTGATACTTGCATTACT
>JAZNLC010000014.1:0-1836 GCA_045578895.1 Faecousia sp.
CTGGAGGGTGTGGAAGGCTATAAGGGCGCTGCCTCTGAGGGCGTGGACGAAAACAACATCCCCAAGGACAACGGTTATATCTACGACATTATCCACAGCACCGGCAGCAGCTACAAATACGAAGATCAAGTTGAAAAATACGAAAAGTACGGCTCCATCCAAATCACCGCCGCGAACAGTCTGTTTGACAGCCGGTCTAACAGTTATGTATTCGGCAAGCTCACCAGCTTGACACTGATCCGCCCCTTGAACACCTTCAGCGGTGATGTGCCCGAGAACTCCATCAATCGTATGAAGTATATGGACAATGTCATCACCGAAAAGCTTTCCTCCCGCACAGCCGGTATGACCGTCAGCCCCGGCGGCGAGATCACCTACACTTTCTCTATCACCAACAAGAACCAAAAAGATGTAATCCTGTCCGTAAAGGATGTTTTAGCGGAAAACACTACCTTTGTTTCTTCTGAAAACTGCACCGTAGACGGTGCAAACCTCAGTTGGGCAATCACCGTTCCCGCAGGCAAAACCGTGACATGTTCTTACACAGTAACGGTCAGCGAAAACGCCCAAATCGGCACGCAAATCGGCAGCGACGCCGCCACCGTGGGCGGTGTTTCCGTGAAATGCCCCAAGGTCTATGTGGGCACTTCCCTTACAGAGACCCAGCAGAAGGCTTTGGTGGATTCCATTGCCGCCCACACAGATTCCGAACTGCGGGGTATGGCTTTGGCCAACGCCATTTATAATGACATATTGGACACCAAGGACCTGCTGACCGAGGATGCCGCCACCGTTCTGAGCAAGGTATTCCGCACTGTGGGCGATTATCATTACATCGAAGTGACCGCCAATCCCTACCGGGATGCCATCGCCCCCGGTATGTTCGGTGGTCGGTATGTGCCCCAGCGGATAATGTCCGCAAACTTTGCCGACAGTATCCTGCGCAACGAAAACAACCGCACACGGCTATTGGATTCCAGTAATCTGATGAACGGCGATATTATCATCGCCTCGGTGGATGCGGACGGCAACAAAGTAATGCTGTATATGTACACAAGCAGCGGTCTTTTGAATCTGTCTACCGGTACGATCATTTCTGCAGAGGAAATGAGCACCTATCTGATTCCCTTCCTGGCATATAACCGCTTCGCCGTTTTGCGACCGTCGCTGATGCTGGACAGCAAATAATACAATTATGTCATTGTGAGCGGAGCATCGTAGATGCGAAGTTGAAGAATCTACGCATTATCGAAGTGATTTGCACTAAATTAATGCGTAGATCCCTCGACTACGCTCGGGATGACAACACTGATAAGAAAAAATCCCCCGTTGGAATTTCCAACGGGGGTTAAAATGCGTATCTTACTTCAGGGCAGCCTTAGCCTGCTCAACCAGAGCAGCGAAAGCGGCAGCGTCCTGGATAGCCATCTCAGACAGGCTCTTGCGGTTCAGCTCGATGCCAGCCTTCTTCAGACCGTTCATGAAGGTGGAGTAGTTCAGACCGTAGAGAGCGACAGCAGCGCTGATACGGGTGATCCACAGGCGGAGGGAGGCACGCTTCTTCTGCTTACGGCCAGCGAAAGCATAGTTGCCGGACTTCATGACCTGCTGCTTGGCCATCTTAAAGTGCTTGGACTTGGAACCCCAGTAGCCCTTGGCCAGCTTCAGGGTAGCATTTCTTCTCTTGCGCGTCATCATTGCGCCTTTAACTCTTGCCATTGTTCGTGTCCTCCTTCTGCCTTACTTGTAAGGAATCATTTCCTTGATGGCGCTGACATTGGTCTGGTCAGCGTAAGCGGTAGCGCGCAGATGGCGGGTACGCTTGGTGGTCTTCTT
>JAZNLC010000015.1:0-20271 GCA_045578895.1 Faecousia sp.
AAAATCTTTGATTTTTGACTGGGGGATTCCATGCTGCAAAGCAGCATATCGCCCTACGGGCGATGAATCCCTCCACCGCTTACGCGGTCCCCCTCCCTTTGACAAGGGAGGCTTTGCACCGCTAAACGATCATTTACAGCATCATTCATACTCTGGCTGCGCGCAAAAGGCGTGCCGAAGCACGCCTTTTATTTCAGGAGTAACGCAGATTCAGTACATCGCACACATCTTCCGGTGTTCCCACCTGGGAAGATCCCAAATAGAGAGTATTTTCTGTAGGCATGGCATGCTCATTGGCCACGGTCAGCGGAATGTCTGCCGCGTTGGGCACACTGAGCATATTGTCCGCCTTCGTCACATCCAAGGTAACGGTTTCGATCCACGCTACCCATTCCCGGGTCTCCACTTCGCCGGAAGCGTCATAGGTTTCCACCAGCTCTGCCATATAATTCAGCACCAGCTGCTTACCGTCGAAATCATACTCGCCTACCCAGTAGGGATGATCCACCAGTTTGTTAACCATTTCCCACTTACCTTCAGCATTCTTTTGGTATTCATCCACCCGGTGAATGAATGTGCCGTTGGAGCGCAGCCGGAAGATTCCGGCGGTGCAGGTCACGATCCCGTCCTTCTGCGCAGGAGTGGTCACATGGATCCACTTACCCTTCAGGGAATTATCCTGGGGCGGTGTCCCCTCGGGGGTCTTTACATCCTTATACCAGCCCAGCTTGTGGATATAATCGCCGCTGCACCAGCCCTTGACCGGTTCTTCGATATAAGCCCAGCCGTCCTTCCACGCCAAAACTTCGATGGTCTCACCGTCTTCCAGGCTGCCCACCAGCACGTAGTCTGTACTGGGGCCCTGACGGACCCACAAGCCGCCTTGCGCAAAGACCCAATAGAGCTGCTTATCTTCCGCGGTTGCTTCCGTGGGTGCGGTTGTGGGTGCGGTTGTCGTTTCTGTAGTCGGTGCCGTGGTGGTGGCTTCTGTAGGAGCCGGCTCACCGGGTCGAACGAATATAATCACCGCCACCACTGCAGCCACCAAAACAACAGCCGCAATGATCAGTATCACTTTTCCTTTCGTCATGGCAGATTTCCCCCTTATTCTTTCAGTATATCACAGTTGTCCAGCTCCGTACAAGTATCTTTTTATGCCACAGCTTACGCAGTACCGCTAAATGATCGTTTAGCGGCGAGCCGCCGCGCCCCTTTCGTGCACAGTGCGACGGTAATCGTTACACCATTGGGCACCGCTCGGTATCGTTTTTGCAGTACTGTTCGATAGACTTTGTAGGGGCCGAAGACCACTTCGGCCCGGGCGGATGTGGTCATCCGCCCCTACTATATCAGCGGGATGCCCTTAAACTGCTGCGGGATCTCCACATCCAGCGCCTTACAAACTGTAGGCGCAATATCCAGCAAGCTCCAGCTTTTCAAAACTTTGCCCATGGGGAACAGAGAACCGGCGCAAAACAGCGGAATCGTCATATCCTCCGGGCAATTTTCGTCAAAGTGGTCAAAGTCATGTCCGCCGTGGTCGGACAACAGAACAAACTGGTCCTCTTCCTTCAGCGCGTCATACAGCCTGGACATGCAATCGGCAGTGAAGCGCACCGCCTTTAAATACTCCTTGCTCATCCAGCCGCTGCGGTGCCCCACGGTATCCGCCATTTCATACTGGAAGAACAAAAAGTCGAAGTCTTCTTTGCGGATAATATCCGCTGCCCGGTCCGTCCAGCGGGCCTGGATCTCCATGGCCTTGTCGGAACTTAAGTGTTCCAATGCCAGACCGTCACAAAAGTCCAGACGGTTAATATCCTCGGGCCTTCCCACACTGCCCACCTGCTCCCAGATTGCTACCGCGGCGGTCTGTTTTCCCGCTTCCCGTAGGATCTGCATCAAAGAGGCATATTCTTCCGGGAAGGGCCGGATATCATTACTGACGATCCCATGCTTTTCCGGACTTACCGAGGTAAACAACGAAATATGGGCAGGAAATGCTCTGGGCGGCGATACGGTACGGCCCGTCATGCTGCAAGTACCGTTTCTTTTCAGCTTCTCAAAAAAAGGATGCCTGCTGGCTGCAATGGCATCCGGCCGCACACCGTCCATCAACGCTACGATCACACGCTTACCCATGATGCTTCCCCTCCCGTCTGACCAATTCCGGCACCACCATCCGGTGAGAATACCCGCCGATGGGCCGTTCCAATTTTTCCAGCAAAATATCGGCCGCGATCACCGCCATATTTGCCGGGGAATCCAGTGTTGCAAATCTGACGGTGCCTGCCGCTTCTCCGTCAAAGCTCACCAGCGGTTTTTCTGCCGGTACCTGCCGTGCAATGGTGCAATCCGCCGCAATGATCCCGTCATAGTCCGCCCAGTTCACCGGATCTTTACTGTCAGCGCAGACACCTTCCACCCGGAACTGGCGGAACGCGCTGACCGCTCCGCTGCGGCGTTTATTGCTCACTTCCGACTCTTCCCTGCCGATAAAGAGGATCTTCTGACAGCCCTGCTCCCGCAAATACCGCACGGCAGCCTGACCGCCCAAAAAATGATCCACAGCCACATAGCTTTCCGGCTGATCTCCCAAGTAAGCGCCCAAAAACACCGCTTCCACAGGCTGCTCCATGGCATGCAGCAGCTTCCTTGTTTCTCTGGAAACGGGGATCACGATCACGCCGTCCACATGCTGGGCAGCCATTCGCTGTAGCGCCGCCAGTTCTCCCTGACGGTTTGCGTGGGACTGGGCAACCACCAGACTGTAGTCCATGCTTGCCAAATAGGTTTCCAGCGCATCCGCCATTTTTCCGCAAAGTGGGTCTGTCAAGCCGGGGCAAACCAGGCCGATACGGCCGCTGCGGTGAGGTGCCGATTCCGTAAAGTTGGGATTGTAACCCATCTCCCGGCAAAGCTGCAGCACCCGCGCCCTGGTCTTTTCGCCAACACCGTCTCTGCCGGACAGGCAGCGGGAAACGGTAGCGCAGGAAACATTGGCCGCTTCGGCAATCGCCTGCAGGGTCAGTTTCTTCACGGGTATCCCTCCTCTTACTGGTCTGCCGTTATTATACAGTACAAACGATACCTTGTCAACGCAAAAATTTTGCGTAATTATCGGCATATATCTGTCGCACATAGCTACTCGCCTGTTTTTGTTTCTGGAACATACATATTTCTCCGTATAGCTATTGACATTTTGTGATACCCGCTATAGAATGAATGTGTATGGTTTCTTGCTGTTTACGCAAATTTTTTGCGTAAATATCGTCAAATATACTGATGAGGTGATACAATTGTACAAAACTGATGTTGTTGTCATCGGTGCCGGTGCCGTAGGCTGCGCCGTTGCCAGAGAACTCTCCAAGTACCATGTCAATGTCATGGTCGTAGAAAAGAACGAAGATGTGGGTGGCGACGCTTCCAAGTCCAACTCCGCCATTATCCACACCGGCTACGACGCCGCTCCCGGCACCCTGGAATCCCAGCTGGTGGTTGCTGCCAACCCCATGTACGATCTGCTGTGCAAAGAACTGGATGTTCCCTTTAAGCGCATCGGTGCCATCCTGCCCGCCATTACCGACGAGCAGTTTGCCCAGCTGCCCGCCATCAAGGAAAAGGCGTTCCGCAACCATGTGTACGATGTAGAGTATAAGTCCGGCGCGGAGCTGCTGGAAATGGAGCCCAACCTGAATCCCAATGTCAAGGGCGGTCTGTACATCCCCAGAGAGAGCATTATTGATCCCTTTATCCTGGTTCAGGCCTATGCGGAAAACGCAGCCGCCAACGGTGTCGAGTTCCTGCTGAGCACCAAGGTCACCGGCATTACTTACGAAGACGGTCACATCACCGGTGTGGATACCACTGCCGGTCATATTGAAACTACCTATGTCATCAACTGCGCCGGTCTGTACTGCGACGAGATCGCCGAGATGGTCGGCAAGGCCGACTACAAGGTAGTCGCCCGTAAGGGTCAGTTCTACATTCTGGACCAGAACACTTCCGTTAAGGTCAACCACATCGTGCTGCCCATCCCCACCAAGATTACCAAGGGTAAGCTGATGTGTCCCACCATCCACGGCAACATGCTGGTAGGCCCCACCGCTGAGGATCAGCCCTCCAAGACCGAAAAGACCATCACCCCCGAGGGTCTGGCTTCCATCGCAGCAGATGTACGCAACCTGATCCCCAATGTACAGCTGCGGGATACTATCACCCAGTATGCCGGTCTGCGTCCCAACCGTGTGCCCGAAGGCCTGCACTTCGACACCTGTGATGACCTGTACGGCTACATCAATCTCTCCGGTGTCCGTTCCACCGGTCTGACGCTGTCCGTCGCCATGGGCAAGTATGTGGTGCAGCAGATGCTGTACCTGGGCGCTGACCTGAAGCTGAAGGACAACTTCATCAAGACCCGCAAGGGTATCGTCCGCTTTAAGGAACTGAGCCGCGAAGAGCAGGACGCTCTGATCAAGGAAAATCCCCTCTACGGCAACATCGTCTGCCGCTGTGAGACCATCACCGAAGGTGAGATCATGGATGCCATCCACCGTCCTTTGGGTGCCAAGACCATGGATGCTGTGAAGCGCCGTGTCCGCGCCGGTATGGGCCGCTGCCAGGGCGGTTTCTGCGGTCCCAAGGTGCTGGAGATCCTGGCCCGTGAATGGGGCTGCGATCCCACGGATATCAACAAGAACAACCCCGGTTCCCACATGGTTACCGGCCTGACCAGAGAATAAGAAGAGGGAGGAACGCAATATGCACGAGATTACTTGTAATGTAGCCATCATCGGCGGCGGTCCTGCCGGTCTGGCAGCTGCCGCTGCTGCCCGCAGAGAAGGCGCTGAAAAAGTGCTGATTCTGGAGCGCGACAACGCACTGGGCGGCATTCTGCAGCAGTGCATCCACCCCGGCTTCGGCCTGACCCGCTTCGGTCAGGAGCTGACCGGCCCCGAATACTACAGCCGCTTCACTTGTGATGTAGAAGCTCTGGGTGTGGAAGTTCTGCTGAACACCATGGTCCTGGAAGTAAACCACGAAGATAAGCTGATCACCTGCGTCAACAGCCAGCTGGGTCTGACCCAGGTCAAGGCCGGTGCCATTGTGCTGGCTATGGGTTGCCGGGAGCGTACCCGTGCCGCTATTTCTGTCCCCGGTTCCCGTCCCGCAGGTCTGTATACCGCTGGCTCCGCCCAGCGTCTGATCAACCGTCAGAATATCATGGTCGGTAAAGAAGTGGTCATTCTCGGCTCCGGCGATATCGGCATGATCATGGCCCGCCGTATGACCCTGGAAGGTGCCAAGGTCAAGATGGTGGTAGAGCTGGCCGACTATTTGGCCGGTCTGACCCGTAACCGGGTGCAGTGCCTGGATGACTTCGGTATCGAGCTGAAGCTGAGCCACACCATCACCCGCATCGTAGGCGAGCAGCGTGTCACCGGTGTGTATATCGCCCCCGTAGACGAAAAGAAGCAGCCCATCACCGAGCAGGAATTCTTCGTCGAATGTGACACCGTTCTGTTCTCCGTGGGTCTGCTGCCCGAAAACGAGCTGACCCGCAAAGCCGGCATCGCCATCAACCCCATCACTAACGGCCCCGCCGTCAACCAGTACATGCAAACCTCCGCTGAGGCTGTCTTCGCCTGCGGCAATGTGGTTCATGTCAATGACCTGGTGGATAACGTCAGCGCGGAAAGTGAGCGGGCAGGTATGTATGCAGCCAAGTATGCAATGGGCACGCTGCCCACCGGCGGCAAGACCGTCAACTGTGTCACCGGCCGTAATGTCCGTTACCTCTGCCCTCAGCAGCTGCACATCACCGCTGAAGGCGGCGAGGCAACGCTCTACTTCCGTGTGCTGCAGCCGGAGCTGAATGTGCGTCTGGTTGCCACCTGTGGCGGCAAGGTGCTGGCCAAGAAGAAGGAATTCCGGGTGAACCCCGGTGAAATGTGCAACCTGAAGATCAACACCGCTGAAGTTACCGGCGATGTGACCGTTGATGTGGTAAAGGAGGACTAAGACATGGAAAAGAACATTATCTGTACTGTATGCCCCCGTGGCTGCCATGTGAAGGTCACTCTCAACGGCACCGAAGTCACAGAAGTTGCTGACTACGGCTGCAAGCGGGGCAAAGAATATGCCGCTGCCGAAGCTACCCATCCCGTCCGCATTCTGACCACTACCGTCAAGATCGCAGGTGCCGCCTACAATCTGCTGCCCGTTCGTTCCAATGCCCCTGTTCCCAAGGAACTGCAGATGGCATGTATGGAGGCCATCAAGGCCGTTTGCGTCACCGCTCCCGTGAAGGCCGGTGATGTGGTGCTGGCCAACATCTGCAATACCGGCGTGGATATTGTCGCCACCAAGGATCTGTAAGCAAGTAAAGCAAAAAACACGGATGCGACGCATCCGTGTTTTTTATTACAATTCCAATTGTATATCCGCTATCTCCAGTGCGGCAGGCCGGTGGGTCACCGCGATGCAGGTTCTGTCTTTCAGACCCCGGATTCGCTCCAGCACCCGCTTTTCCGTTTCTTCATCCAGCGCAGAGGTGGCTTCATCCAACAGCAGGATCGGTGCGCCGCCAAGCACAGCTCTGGCAATGGCCAACCGCTGGGCCTGCCCCTCAGAAAGGCCGCCGCCGTTTTCGCTCAGCACCGTGTCCAAGCCCTGAGGAAGTTGTCCCAAATAGTCATCCATACAGCTTACGAAAATCGCGCGCTGCAATGCGTCCTCGGAGGCATTGGGATTCGTAACTAACAGATTCTCCCGGATGGTGCCGCTGAACAGCAGATTTCCCTGGGGCACATAGGCAAAGAGCTTCCGGGTCTCCCGGCCGATGGCGATTCGCCCGTCCCGGGACTCCAAATACAGTTGGCCGTTATTCGTCGGAAAAATACCCAACAACAGCTTGAGCAGTGTACTTTTTCCTCTGCCGGAAGGGGCAGTTACCGCGGCAAAGCTGCCCTTCTTCAGCCGGAAGGTCAGCTCTGTCAGCACTTCCTCCCGGTCATAGGCAAAGGTCACCTTTTCAGCGCAGATGGCGTCCAGGCGGTCATATTCCACAGAGCAATCCGCAGGCAGTTCTTCATGCAAGGCATCCAGTTCCATCAGCCGCTCCGCGGCAGCGATCATAGCCGTATATCTGGGGATCACACCGGAAAGATCCACAAAAGGTGCCTGCAGCTGGCTGACCAGTTGCGTCACCGCCGTCAGGTCGCCGAAAGTCATACTGCCGCCCAAAAGCCGCACAGCACACCATACCAAGGCCGCAAAGCCAGCTAGATAGTATACGATACTGACACCGGTATTGGCAACCAGCGATAACCGCCTGCGCTTGCTTTGCAGGTCGTAGCGTTTTCCCAATGCCTGATCAGCCCTTCGCTCCATCTCGTCAGAAAGATCCATTGCCTGGACCAGCAGCAGCTTTTCCAAGGTTTCCTGCAGCAGGCCGGATACCTTTCCTTCCGCCTCACTGACCTTCTTATGAAGCTTTTTCAGCCGTCTGCGGGCCAGTGCGGTAAAGATGACCAGTACAGCGCCGGCTGCCAACAGCGCCCCGGCAAACACCGGCTCCAATGTCAGCAGTGCCGCGGCTGCGCCGGTGATCCGGGCAATCATGGAGGAAAGCCCCGGCAGGATCGTCAAAACGCCCTCATCCACCGTACGCACATCGTTATTCAGCCGGTTGATCAGCTCACCGCTGTGGTAGGCTGACACCTTGGGATAATCCCCATGGAGCAGCGTATGGAGCAGATTCTGTTTCCAATCCCGGTCCAGCTCCGCTTCCAGCCGGGCATGCAGATAGCGATACAGAAACAGCGTCAGCAAAATACCGCAAATGATCCCCGCCTGGATGCCGCAGGCGCGCAGGAAGGCACTTTGGTCACCGCTGACCGCCGTGTTGATCACCTGTCGGGTACCCAAAGCGAACCAAACACCAAAAAGCGCATTTCCCACATTGGCCGCTGTCATGGTCAGCAGGCCGGGAATGCGCTTTTTCATTTTCCTGATCAGCCAAAACAAGGGTGCTTGCTTCATTTTACCAATCCTTTTACGAGAGAAAGCAGCTTTCTCCAACAGCGCCGGGGAAACCGGGTGCAGGCCCAAAAACGGCAGTACAGCCGGTAGTGCCACGCCTTTACGGATACTGCTTTCTCCCCACGGGTAAACTCCGTTACCAGGCCGATGATCTGGTCATGGCGCACGCCGTACTCCTTGCCAAACTGATTGTCACCCAGGCAAGTGTAAGTATCCCCAACGGCAATGACCCGGTGCAGGATGTACTTGCCGTTGTCCCGCTGGTATAGGGGCAGATCATACTTGCACAGTTTTTCCGGCGGTGGTGAGATCGTTACCGTATCCAGACCCTGGCGCAGCATCGGCAGCATACTGACACCCCGGGGAGAAAACCGCACGCTCTTCCCTTCCGACAGCGTTTCACGGATCAGGGGCATCATGGTATCCAGGGCCACATCTTTCTTATGCAAGGAATCCGTGCCCATTCAACTTCTCCACGAAAGCGGCCACGTGGGCCTTGGCGGTAGCTTCCTCTACCTCATATTCTCCCAGCAGCGCAGCCACCAGTTCTTCCGTTTCCGCACCCTGCTCCAGCTTTTCCCACAGAAATCTGCCGGTATCATTCAAAGTGATCATCATGTTCAGATCCAGGGAATCACCGGTAGGCACCACAATATGATCGCCGCCCACCGTACGCAGAACGAATCCTTCTTTTAGTTTCATTTTATTCTTCCTTTCCCGACATAGCCCGGTAAGAGACCCATGCCGCCTCCGGATCCATGTTGCATTCCAATTTCCACACCGGCACTGTTGTGACCAGCTTGTCCAGCAGCTCCAGCAGTTTCGTCATAGCGGCAGGATCCGCGCTGCGGACCGTTTGTGCCAAAATATCATGGACTGCCTTGGCACCGCCATAGGGCGCGATCTTGTTTCCATCGCCTCTTTCCAGCATACAAATACCTGCCAGGGGCACTTTGGTATTGACGCTGTAATCATATTTGCCGCTCCAGGGCGTGCCGTAGGCATACCATACGCCCTCTTCCAGCCGCAGGGCCGGCTTATCGTCGTTCAATATCTTTGCCCGGTCTCCAAAGGCCCGCAGCCAAAGCTGGGTGTGGGTAGATTTTCCCGTGCCGCTGGGCGCGCTGAACAGATATGCTTTTCCATCCACCATCACGGCAGAGGAATGCAGCAGCATGCCGTCAAAATCCAGCAGCTGCCGGTAGAAACTGGAACCTGTGCCCATATACTCCAAGTCATCCTCACTCAAATTGGGTGCCCAGGTCCTCATTGCTGCCGGATTACTTCGTATTTCGATGTCACACTCCTCGAAGGGTGTGCTCAAGTAGGGGACCGCCTGGTTTTCCGTCCTTCCAAAGGTATCCATTTGCACCCGCAAACCCGCGATTCTATAGCACTTTTTCATAATGTTTCACCCAACAAACTACAATATATCTTCGCTATTATACGATATATATTTCTTTCTGTCAAATCATATAAAAAAGAACTTGCCAGTCTGAAAGTATCGGAGGGAAAGATAGTGTGAGAGAAAACCGTCAGGGTTGTCTTTCGCGTCCAATCAAACCGTTTTTCAAACTTTTAGAAAAGTTTGAAAAACGCGCAGGCAGCTTGTCAAAAAGGCTTTTTGACAAGCTAAGGGCGGCCGGTGGCCGCCCCCGAATTATGATTTCCGTTTAAAAATATTTTTCACTTCTTCCGCGATGGCGTCAAACCGACTAAACAATCTAACGATTAACCGCCAAAACGCGGCAAAGGGCATCAGGATCCTATACTGATACACCAGCGGCATACTGTACTGGTAGAACTCCGCTGCCGGATAGAGCCTTCGCAGGATGTAGTGAAGCTTACTCCAAATGGTGACTTTGCCGTCTTTCGATGCGTACTTCTTTATGCCGTTATCGATGGATCCAACCCATGTTCCGTAGGTGCCCGAACTGACATGATACAAAAACAGTTGGCGTTCCTCCTCGGTAAGCGGTGCTGTTTCTTCAAACAGCTTACGGGAAAGCAGTTCCATCGCCCGCACATATTCGGTTAACTCCAGTTTTTCCAGTTCCTGATTGATATAGTCTCTGTCTAGAGTCTCCCCCTTTTGGGAAAGGTACTGATAGACATCCATCAGCGAGCGGATGCCATTGCCGCAGGCCTCAAAATGTTTTGCGGCGTGGACATGCATATAGATATAGAAATCCTCGTCCGTAAAGTGGTAACCGCAGGCATTGTCCGGGTCCTTGATCAACCTTTCCCTGACCGCTTCGTAATAGGCCGCACGGGTTCGGTGTACTGCCCCGGCCAAAAGCGCAACATGCATTTCAAAATTATACACCGGATTTTTCAGGTATTCATCGTGGTTAGACTCACCGACAGAATGGGATTCATAGCCGTTTTGCTCCATGTATTCCTGCACTGCCTTACGGTATGCAGCGTCTATCAAAATGTCGTTGTCCGACATCTGACGCATACCGGCTTTGGGGTAGACATGCTGCATAAACACGCCCTTCATAGGCATGTACCAGCAGCCGATCTGCTCCAAGTGGGCAAGGATCTTCTCCCGCTCCATATCCAGCATCAGATTCTTGCGGATGGCCTGCGCCTTATCCTGCCGCCAAGTGTGGATCACCGGATGCTGCGCGGCGGAAGAATCCGGGTTTTCTTTGCAGTAGCTTTCCACAGCGTAGGCACTGATGGCAGCCATGGAGTGCTTTCTCGCCAGCGCATGGACCGCTTCCAGGTCCATCCTTTTCAGGTTCTCGTCTTTTGGCGTCTCCCCTGCCAGCGCGCACCGGGCCAGATAGACCAGGTCGCTGCCGTTTTTCAATAAAACTTCCTGTTCCATAGGCGCTCCCTTTTATGATTTTTGAAAAACCCGGGCTGCTAACCGCAGCCCGGGTTTGCAGGTCAAACCTTTGCCTTAGGTTTCCGGAAAATCTTGCTGCGGAAGAGGATCACATTCATCACAATGAAGAATATGAACAGAATGATAAATGTAAGAATCGGCTTCACCGGTGCCAGAGTCGCCAGCAGCATCAGCGGGAATCCGAAGACGATGGCCGGGAAATTCTGATAGACCATATTGTCAGCCGCAGGGGTTTTGAATTCGCCGTCGATCTCACGAAGCAGGATCGTGCCGGTACTGGCGGTGCCGGTGAGCATACCGAACATCATCAAAAACTGTTCCTGCTTATAAGTGGGGAACAGGGTCTTTGCCACATAGTAGTTATAGCCATAAGTGATCACCAGGCCCACGACACCCATGATCAGCATAATGCCCCAGTAGTTTTCCAACACGCTCAGCCGGATGGCAGCGATGCCCGCCACGACCATAATGTCGAAGAAGAAGTTGCTGGTACGGGTCATAAGGAAGCTGTTGATGTACTCCCGGTGGATAATATCTTTCTTGTGCAGGGTATTGACCACCAGCTTTACGATGGTAGCAGACAGCACACCCAGCAGGAAATTGAAGCCAAAGATCACAGACTTCATACCCGGCAGCAGCTTGCCCAAAAGGGTCATCAGCCCGAAGGCCAGGCCATAGGACACGGCGATCAGCGCGGCCTGCACCGTCAGCTTGTCCATACTCTCCTGCATGGGGATTTCATTGTCAGACTGGATCTGCTCAGAGCTGATCGCACCTTCCGCGCCGCTGTTGGCCGTTACCAACCCCTTCTTGCGTAAAATGTTCAGGTGGATAACGCCGCCGATGCTGGCGCTCAGGAACCCAAGCGCTGCGATGGTCAGGCCGAAGCTGCGGCCGCCCTCAAAACCGAAGTCACTTTCATAAATACCGCCGTAGTTCAGTGCCTGGCCGGTGCCCTGACCGTAACCGAAAGGCAGCAGGATACCGGCAGCATGGAAGAAATCCTTTATGAAGATGGCTGCGATCAGAGAAATCGCAAAGCCACACACAGCCTGCAGCAGGTAGGTAGCCACAGTGGTTACACCGGTGTTGAAAATTTCAACGGTGCGCTCCTTGGTCAGCTTTCCCTGGGAGGGCTTAAAGGCAGAAGCGATGAAGCCCAGGGCCAGGGTATGGTAGGTGATCAGTTCCAGATTGGCAGTGCCGTTGCCGCCAAAAAACGCCGTGTCAAACATGATCTCACCGGTAATGGCCTTGTAGATGCCGGCCACCACGATGAGCATACAGCCACCCAACACAGAAGTGGGGATCAACGATACACGCAGAAACGGCACAGACCGCTTCAGCATATTGCCTGCCAGCAGCGCAGCCAGCAGAACTCCGATCAGATGAAATGCGCCCCAGGCGCTAGATTCCCAAAAATTGATCATAAGGTTCACCTCGCAGGATATTTTTGCAGCGGTAGCAGAAATGCACATATTTCAGGGCGTTGAACTGCTGATCACCCTTCAGCTGATAGACATGCTTGTCAAAATAAATGTTGAGCTTGTTCTTACCCAGCACCGTCACCGCGTCGGCATCGGCAAAGGAAATTGTCATTTCGTTTTCCTGCCCCTCGTCAAATACCACACGGTCGCCATACAGGGCAATTTGGGTCTTTTCACGCAAAAGCTCTTTGCGCTTATACACGATCACCTCGGACATCTTTGCTTCATCCCGGAACAAAGGTTCCCGGGTCAGCTGTGTCAAGTCTAATTGGTTTACATAATTCTCTTGTGCCTCATACCATTCATTGACGAATCGGAAAGGGAACGCAAAGCCCGTGCCTGTGAGGGTCTTGTCTTCGCCGTAGGTTACGGTCCTGCCGCAGGTGCAGCAGGTGATCCCGTTGCCGTGGCTTTCCCACTTGCTTAGGCCGCAGTGGGGGCAGTAGTACACCGCCCGCTCCAAATACTCCGCCCGTTTTTGGGACTTGTAGGTACCGTCGGCCGTTGCTTCATTTACATACAGCCCGTCGGCAATGGTCTTTACCAGTTCTTCATTGGACATGGCGGCATATTCCTCCGGCTCGATCACCCGGGAAACATAGGCTTTCATGGGGCCTTTACGGATCTTATCCGTCCACCGGGGTTCAGCGCCGTAACCGCCCTCGATGCGGAACAACACGATGGGCAGCTTCATCTTTTTGGCAAGGCCCGCCACTGCCGGATTCATGTGCTCGGTCTTGCCGCTGTAGGTGCGGTTGCCCTCCGGGGCCATGGCAATGGTGGCGCCTTCTCTGGCGATCCGGATGCAGTTCATCACCGCGTTGATGTCGGTAGTCTGCTTGCGGATAGGAATCGGCGCGATGATCCAGCGGATCAGATTGGATATCCAGCCCAAAGAAAAAATATCTTCCGTGGCCACATAGTACACCGGTCCTTTGAAGGCCATGCCCACAAAAAACTGGTCAAAGGGTGTCTGATGGTTCAGCAGCACCAAATAGTTTCGCTTCCCCTGTTCTTTGAATTTTCTGACCCGAATGCCGTAAGTGAAATATATGTAAGGGGTCAGTACAAAGCGGGCGATCTCCGTGATCACTTTATGGCGAAACCGCATCCATTTTTTCTTCTGCTTTTTTTCCTTCATGCTGTCTCCTCAGGATCAAAAAGAATAAACTAATAGTTAGTATACCGCAAAAATGGCAGAAAAGGAAGTGCCGATTTCAGATTTTTTTAAGAACCGCGTGTCCCTTTGCTGTTCCTTTGCACCGCCGTTTCTTGACACTGAATTCCTTTAATGCTATAGTAGAGTATCGAAATACGGTTTTTTGGAGGTAGTTATGAACATTATCATTGCCGGTGACGGCAAGGTCGGTGCCACCCTTGTGCGGCTTCTCAGTGCCGAAGGCCATGACCTGACCCTCATTGACCTGAATCAAAAAACATTGGAATCCACCGTTGAGCAGCACGATGTGATGGCCGTAGGCGGTAACTGCGCTTCCATGGGTGTACTGTTGGAGGCGGGCATCAAAGACGCTGATCTGCTGATCGCAGTGACCGGCCAGGACGAAGTAAATCTGCTTGCCTGCATGACTGCCCATGGGTTGAACGCCAATTTACATACCATTGCCCGGATCCGCAACCCGGAATACACCGAGCAGATCCACAGCATGCGGGATTTCTTTGCCCTTTCCATGACCGTCAACCCCGAAAAGCAAGCCGCCAGAGAGCTGGAGCGGTTGCTCCGATTCCCCGGTTTTCTGCACCGGGACAGCTTTGCCAAGGGCAGAGCAGAGATCGTGGAACTGCGGGTAGATGAAAACAGCCGGCTGAAGGATGTTTCTCTGATTGAAATGTACCGCATCGTCAAGTGCCGTGTACTGGTGTGTGCCGTTTTGCGGGGCGGCAAAGCCATCACGCCCGGCGGTCAGTTTGTGCTGCGCTCCGGGGACCGGATCTTTGTCACCGCCCCCACCTCCAATCTGGCCACTCTGCTGAAAAATCTGGAGATTGGCACCCACCGCGTAAAGAAATGTCTCATCGGCGGCGGCGGACGCATTGCCTTCTATCTGGCGCAGCTTTTGGAAAAGGATGGCATTGCCGTTCGTATTTTGGAAAAGGATCCGGATCGGTGCCGTGTGTTGGCGGAAGCCTTAAACAAAACGGAAGTTATTCACGGTGATTTCTCCAACCGCAAGCAGCTGGAAGCCGCGGGCATCCACGATTGCGACGCGTTTTTGTCTCTTTCCGGCATTGATGAGATCAATATCATCGCCAGTCTTTACGCCGATTCCCAGGGTGTTCCTCAGGTGATCACCCACCTGGGCCGCCCGGAAAACACTATGCTGGCGGGAGAATTGAGCATCGGCAGTATGATCTGCCCCCGGGAACTTTGCTCCAATGATATTGTTCGCTATGTCCGGGCCATGGAAAATCAGACCGGTGCCGCCATTTCCGTCCACGGTATCGCCGGCGGCATGGCAGAAGCAGTAGAATTTATGGCCGATGATACCACCAGGAATCTCGGAGTGCCCCTGAAGAATCTGAAGCTGAAGCCCAATGTGCTGCTGGCTTCCATTTCCCACGGTGATAAAGTAGAAATCCCACATGGTGCCAGTGTGCTGCAAAGCGGTGACAGCGTTGTGGTCGTCACCACCGAGCGCGGCACCATCGACACTCTGAATGACATTTTCGCGTAAATGACGCAGCCGCTCCTGTGGAGGTTTTTCTATGAATTTAAAAATGATCGGGCGCTTCATGGCCCAGTTGGTAGCCCTGGAAGCGGTCCTGCTGATCCCGGCGCTGGGCATCAGTCTGGGGTACGGTGAATGGCACGCCGCCGGTGCCTTCGGTATTTCCATGGCCGCCATGCTGGTATTTGCCGGTATTCTCTGGCTGTTTTGCCGCCGGTATACCAAGCGCTTCGGCCCCACTGATGGCATGGTCTGCACCGGATTGGGTTGGATCGTACTGAGTTTACTGGGTGCCCTCCCCTTCTGCCTTTCCGGTGAGATTCCCCGGTATATCGACGCCCTGTTTGAGATCGTATCCGGCTTCACCACCACCGGCGCGTCTATCTTGTCGGATGTGGAATCCCTTTCCAAGGGTCTGCTCTACTGGCGCAGCTTCAGCCACTGGCTGGGCGGAATGGGTGTTTTGGTGCTGCTTTTGGCCATTGCGCCCAGCAGCGGCGGCTTCACTATGCATTTGCTGCGAGCGGAATCTCCCGGCCCCGATGTAGGCAAGCTGGTTCCCAAAATGAAAAAGACCGCTACCATCCTCTACAGCATCTATATTGTACTGACCCTCTTGAATTTTCTGTTCCTGCTGTTTGGTGGTATGGGTATTCTTGACGCGCTTTGCACCGCCTTTGGCACTGCCGGTACCGGTGGCTTCGGCACAAAAAACGACTCCATTGCAAGCTTTTCTCCCTATATCCAAAATGTCACCACTGTTTTTATGCTGCTGTTCGGTGTAAACTTCAGCTGCTATTATCTGCTGCTGTTGGGCGGTTTCAAGGCAGTGCTGAAAGATGAGGAACTGCGGCTCTACTTTGGTCTGTTCATTGTGGTAGCCACCATTATCGTACTGGATATCCGGGACCTGTACGGTTCTTTAGAGGAAGCTATCCGTCATTCCGCCTTTCAGGTCAGTACCATCATGACCACCACCGGCTTTGCTACCACTGATTTTGATGCCTGGCCCATGCTCTCCAAAAGTCTCTTGATGCTGCTGATGATCGTGGGCGCCTGTGCCGGCTCCACCGGCGGCGGCCTGAAGTGCGCTAGACTGCTGCTGATCTTCAAGAGTTTGGGCAGAAATATCCGCCGTGTTACCCATCCGACCAAGGTGGAAGTGGTTCGTTCCAACGGTAAGGCCGTCAATGAACGGGTCCTGGAAAACACCAATGCCTATTTGGCCGCCTACGCCATCATTGGCGTGGTCAGTTTTCTGATCCTCAGTTTGGACGGACAAAGCGTGGGTACTACCTTGTCGGCGGTGTTGGCAACCTTTAACAACATTGGCCCGGGCATTGAGGCAGTTGGTCCCACCTGCAATTATGCGTTCTTCAGCGATGTTTCCAAGGTGACCCTGATCTTCAATATGCTGGCGGGCCGTTTGGAGATCTTCCCCATGCTGATCCTTTTCTCCCGTCAGACCTGGCGGAAGTAATCACAGTTGCATTTGCAACGGTACAGACTTTACAACCGTCCTTTTCTATGGTAACATCATAGAGAAGGACGGTGTTTTTATGCAAATGCAGTATTATGAAACCGTAAGCCAGTGTCCCTGGGCCGATGCCATCAAGGATTATCTCGTGATGGCAGATACAGAATTCATTCCGCCTCTGTCCAGCCGGGGTTCTACCACCCAGGCCGATCTTTCCGGTGGTGGCTGCGGCGACGGCATCGAAGACTATTTTCGTTCCATGGCTGCCCAGCCTGTGATCGCCGCAGTGGAAGATGGCAGGTGTTTGGGTTTCATGGCCTTCAAACTGGACCACACCTGCGATCAGATCACCCCGGATAAGCTGCCCAATTTCTACGCTTCTACCTGCGTAGTGCATCCCGACACCCGTGGACGGGGCATGATGCGCATGTTCTATGAAGCCATGATCACCCTCTACCCCGGCAGAGATCTCTACACCCGCACCTGGCACACCAACTATCCGCACCTGAAAGTGCTGGACCGGCTGGGTTTTTCCGAAATCGTCCGGCTGCCCAATCACCGGGGCCCCGGTATCGATACCGTATATTTTTGCCGCAAGGCTGACCGATAAAGGAGCGTACTTATGATCCACTACAATTTCAACGGCACTGCTATTTCCGCGCTGGGTCTTGGCTGCATGCGTTTGCCCACTTTGGGGGAAGACAATCAGATCGACATGGAAAAGCTCAGAGAAATGGTCGCCTTTGCCATGGCGCAGGGCATCAACTATTTCGACACCGCCTGGTTCTATCACGGCGGCACTTCCGAATCAGCCATGGGTAAAGTGCTGAAGACCTATCCCAGGGAATCTTTCCGTTTGGCTACCAAATTCCCCGGCTTTGACCCGGAATTCTTCCAAAAAGGTCCCGAAATCTTTGAAAAGCAGCTTGCTAACTGCCAGGTGGACTATTTTGACTTCTACCTGCTGCACAATGTTTGCGAGACCAACATCGATTATATTTTAAATTCCGATGTGGTGCCCTATTTGCTGGAACAGAAAAAGCAGGGGCGCATCCGGCATTTCGGTTTTTCCACCCATGGCAGCCTGGAAACCATGCAGCGGCTGCTGGATGCCTACGGCGAGCACATTGCGTTCTGCCAGATCCAGCTGAACTGGCTGGACTGGACACTGCAAAATGCCCGCCGCAAGGTGGAGATGCTGAATAAGCGCGGCATCGCCGTATGGGTCATGGAGCCGGTGCGGGGCGGCAGACTCTGCCAACTGCCGGAAGAACACACCGCAAAGCTGAACGCGCTGCATCCGGATTGGACATTGCCCCAGTGGGCTTTCCGGTTCCTGCAGGGTGTTCCCGGGGTGACCATGGTACTCTCCGGTATGTCCAACATGGAACAGCTTTCTCAGAATATTGACACCTTCTCCCAAAAGCTTCCCCTCAGCGATGCTGACCGGGACGCGCTTTTGTCCATCGGTGAAGCCATGACCGGAAACGGTATCCTCCACTGCACCGGCTGCCGCTACTGCACCGATCACTGTCCCCAGGAGCTGAATATCCCCTGGCTCATTGAGCTGTACAACGGCTATCTTTACTCCGACGGCAAAAATCTGCCCAGCCGCACTATCAATACCCTGGCTGATGATAAGAAGCCCTCCGCCTGCGTCGGCTGCAAGAGCTGCGAGAGTGTTTGCCCCCAGCAGCTTCCCATCAGCGAGGCCATGAAAGCCTTTGCCCAAAAGCTCAGCGAAGCCTAATCAAAGATCAAAGCCCCGGATGCCTAGGCATCCGGGGCTTTTTTGTAATTTGGGATCATGCGCGGCGCTTCTTGCGGCCAAACAGCATTGCAATCACTGCACTGCCGCTGAGGAGCATCATGCCGGCCAACAGCATCAGCGGTGTATCGTCACCGGTGAAGGGGTTGGTGGGATCGGGTGTCTTATAGGTGTTCTCAAACACCAGACCATCCTTCGGCCCGGTAACAGTGGCTTTCAGCACACCGTTATCATTGGTAACTTCCACGATAACCGTATATTTGGCATCGTCATAGATCATACCCTTGACGCTGCCCTTCACTTCTTTAACGGTGAAGGTATACTTGCCGGCTTCGCTCAGCGTAATGCCGGAGAACTTCAGGTCTCCCTTGGCATCGTTCTTCGCGGTAGCCACAACATTTCCGGACGCATCACATACCTGGAAGGAGAATTCCTCTGCCTTCATATCCCGGCCCTTCAGGGTCTTCTTACCCGTCAGCTCTACAGTAATTGCGCTGGGAGTATGGATGTTCTCAAAGGTGGGTGCCTTACCGTCATCGGTGCCGTAGGTGACCTCTGCCTTCAGATTGCCCTGGAGATCATCGGTGACCTTGAGCGTAACCGTATAGGTATCCTTGTCATAGGTGATGTTTGCGTCTGTGCCGGCAGCTTCTGCCAGGATATAGGTATATGTGCCAGCCTCGGTCAGGTTCAGGTCAAAGACAACATTGCCCTGGGCATCGTTCTTGACAGTGTAGACATCCCGGGTGTTATCCTTGTTGGTCAGAGTGAAGCTGAACGCACCCGCAGTCAAGGTCTTTCCGGTGAGCTTCTTTGTCGCGGTAATTTGAGCAGAAGCAGCCTTGCCCTTGTAGCTGTTGACAAAGGTGGGAATGGTCTCGCCCTCTGCCAGGCCTTCATAAGTGACAGTTGCCTCCAAGAATCCTTCCAGATTGTCAGTAACGGTTACAACCACTGTGTATTCGGCATCGTCATAGGTCATGCCCTGGGCATTGCCGGCCACTTCGCGCAGTTTGTAGGTGTAAACACCGGCTGCGTCATAGCGCATACCAAACATGACCACACCGCCTGCCGCATTCTTGGTGGTAACCTTCACACCTTCTTCGCTTTCCAGCTCAAAGGTAAAGTCACCGGCAGCCAGGGTCTTGTTGCCCTGGAGAGTCTTCTTTGCGGTAATCACAGTGGAAGCAGACAGGGCCTTATACTCGTTGACGAAGGTAGGCACAACGCCATTCTCATACTCCACCACCGCATGGAGCTGACCCTTCAGGTCATCTGTTACGGTAACGGTAACCTTATAGCGGTTGGTGTCATAGCGCAGGCTTCTGTCTTCACCGGGCTGCTCGAACATCTCGTAGGTATAGACACCGGCCTTGTCATAGGACAGATCGAATGTGATCACGCCCGCCGCGTCATTCTTGGCTTCTGCCACCACCACGTTGTTCTCGCAGTTCATCAGACCGAAGGTGAACTCCTGATCCTTCAGGACGCGGTTTGCGGTAATGACCTTGTGGGCATGGATCTGCACCGTCGTACCCTGGGTGGTGTATTTGTTGTAGAAGGTCTCGCCTCCGTCAACCACTGCGCCGTTGGCAACGGGTGTGCCGTTGGCCGCAGCCACCAACTTATGATTCACCGCATCATAGCTGATGGTAATGGTCGGTACAGCCTTGGAAACCGTATCGTAGGTAATGCCGTTGTTGGCATTTTCGGGAACCACTTCCTTGACGGTATAAGCATGGACTCCGATGTCTTCGGCGGTATAGTTCAGCGTAAATTTGACCTCGCCATTTACATTGTTATGGCCCTGCGCCACAATCAGGTCGCCTTCCATCAGGTAGAAGAGGAATTCGCGGTCCTGCAGTTCACGGCCATCCAGGTCCTTGTCCACGGTGATCGTCAGGGTAATGGGTTCAGGATCAAATGTATTGACGAATGCGGGATCGGCGCTT
>JAZNLC010000016.1:0-8162 GCA_045578895.1 Faecousia sp.
GGCCGTCAGGGCGAAGACAACGCAGAAGCTGCTGAGACCGCTGCTGAGTAATCTACACCAATAAACAATTAGATTATTAGGAGGATATGTAAAATGGCTTTTACCGCACAGGACGTTAAGAAGCTCCGCGAAATGACCAACGTCGGCATGATGGACTGCAAGAAGGCTCTCCAGGCTACCGACGGAGATATGGATAAGGCTGTTGACTGGCTGCGCGAAAAGGGTCTGGCCAAGGCTGCCAAGAAGGCTGACCGCATCGCTGCTGAGGGCGTTGCTTACGCCACCGTGATCGACGGTGTCGGTGTTGTCATCGAAGTCAACGCTGAGACCGACTTCGCTTCCAAGACCGATGCATTCATGGGCCTGGTCAAGAGCCTGTGTGAGATCATCGCAAAGGATGCCCCCGCTGATGTGGACGCTCTGAAGGCTTGCACCTACCCCGGCACCAACCTGACCGTTACCGAGAAGATGCAGGAGCTGGTCATGTCCATCGGCGAGAACATGCAGATCCGCCGCTTCGCCCGCTTTGCTGAGAACACCTCCGTTGCTTATGTTCACGCAGGCGGCACCCACGGTGTTCTGGTCAACCTGGCTGTTGAAGGCGGCATCGACGCTACCGAAATCGGTAAGAACGTCGCTATGCAGATCGCTGCTATGAAGGCTCAGTACTGGGATAAGGCTCTGGTTCCCCAGGAAGCTGTTGACAAGGAGCTGGCTGTTCAGGTCGCTCTGATGGACAACGATCCCAAGATGGCTTCCAAGCCTGCTCAGGTTAAGGAAAAGATCGCTGCCGGTAAGATGGCTGCTTTCTTCAAGGAGATCTGCCTGCTGCAGCAGGATTTCGTCCGCTCCGATCTGTTCCAGGGCGATGTAGCCGGCTACATCGCTGACGCTGCCAAGAAGCTGGGCGGCAAGGTTACCTTCGTTGATGCTATCCACTACACCAAGGGTGAAGGCATCGAGAAGAAGGAAGAGAACTTTGCTGACGAAGTCGCTGCTCAGATCGCCGGCGCCGGTAAGTAAGCTTCTGATTCGCAAACACAAAGACCCGGTTGAGTCTTATGCTCAACCGGGTCTTTTTTCTGTATGCGGATACGGTGCTTTCGGTAAGGGTTGCCATCCATATTGTTCAGAATGCGCATAATTTTGGTATAAATACCGCTGTTTTTCAATCAAAAAGGCTTTTGAAATTTTAAATTCAGGAATTTATAATATATGTAAGCAACCGAAAAGGGGAGGACAGCACCAATGTTCAAAGTAAATGATGTCATCATATATGGCACCCAGGGTGTATGCCGGATTGTAGCGATGGAAGAGAAGACTGTCAGCGGTACCAAAAAGAAGTACTATGTGATTGAGCCGGTTGGAAACAACGGCGCGACAATCTATGCGCCGATGGACAATTCGTATATTTTGAAAAAGATGCGCAGAGTTTTGTCTAAGGAAGAAATCAATGCTCTGATCGATGCAATGGCACAGAAAGACGCTGTTTGGATTGCAAATGAGAATGAACGCAAGGAGCGATACAAGAGCATTCTCTCTGGCGGAGATCATTTGGAATTGATCAGCATGATCAAGGCAATCTATATCCATAAGAAAAAGCGGGAAGCAGAAGGAAAACGCCTGCATATGTCGGATGAGCGGTTCTTCAAAGATGCCGAGCAGGTGCTTTACAATGAATTTCAGTATGTACTGAAACTGGCCAATAAAGAGGAATTGATGGAGTATATTTTTGCGCGCATCGGCACTGGCGTGGTGTCGGAAGGATAACCGTAAAACAAAGCATTTTGCCCGTACTGTATTTTGGAATAAGGAAGTGCCGGAGCCTCAGGGCAGATATCCTCTATGGTATTCATCAGCCTCTTTTTTCTGAGCCAGTTGATATTGCCGGTAACGGGAAAAAACAAACCCAGATAGAATATGCCGGCCAACATCTATACAAAATGGAGAAAAGATGGGCCATACTACAACCAGGGCTGCCGCAATTTTTGCAACAGCCCTGGTTATTTTTTATTTCATTTCGCCTTTGTAATTCTGAGAGATGCCCTGCGCATTAAGAGCCTTGAGGACGTACTGATTATCCGCTTCTTTGCGTTGGCGATATACCTTCTTGAAGGCAATGAACTGAGCGGCGAAGGTCACCAGCCAGCTTACGGGATAAGAGAAGTACAGGCATGCCAGGGTGTGGAATTGCGGGACCTGAAAAATCGTAAACAGCCAACCCAAACGGATACCGCAAACACCGATAATGGAGATCAGCATGGGAACAGTAGAGGCACCCATGCCCCGCAGCGCACCGGTGGTGGTATCCATCATACCGCACAGCACATAGGTGGAGCAGACTACACTCATGCGCAGGATGCCGTAGGCAATCGCCTCCTGGGAATCGGTGATATAAATGGAAAGCAACGGCTCAGCAAAGGCCAAGGCTGCCATACTTAAGGTAACTCCGACTACGGCGACACAGCCCAGGCAGGTAAAGAGGGTCTGCTTTGCCCGCTTATACTGGTGGGCACCGATATTCTGTCCCACAAAATTCACAGAAGTTTGATGGAACGCATTCATGCCGGCATATACAAAGCCTTCAATATTGGCGGCGGCTGCATGGCCGGACATGACGATCTTACCGAAGGAGTTGACGGAGGATTGGATCATGACATTGGAAATGGAAAACAGGGAGCCCTGAATACCGGCAGGCAGGCCGATGCGGATCATTTTCAGCAGCTGCGGCTTATAGAAGCGTACCTTTCGAAGCTGCAGTTTGCAGCTGTCAGTACGGCGCATCAGTACAATCACCACCAAAACGGCAGAGATTCCCTGAGAAATGGTAGTTGCCAAAGCAACACCGGCTACATTCATATGCAGCGCTGTGACGAAAACGATGTTCAGTACAACATTGACAATACCTGCCAGCGACAAAAAGATCATGGGGCTTTTGGTATCGCCGGCGGCCCGCAGCACGGAGGAGCAGAAGTTATAGACCATGTTGAAGGTAATGCCGCCAAAGTAGATCTGCATATAGACCGTTGACAGGGGCAGCACATCTTCGTGGGTGCCCATCATGATCAAAAAATCTTCCGCAAATACGACACCCACCAAAGTGAGAACGACACCGCTGACCAAAGAGGTAGCCAGCATGGTATGTACAGCCTGATGGACTGCCTTTTCCTCTTTGGCGCCTAACGCGTGGGCCACGGTGACACCGGCACCAACAGAAAGACCAATAAACAGATTGACAATCAGATTGGTAATGGAACCGGTAGCACCTACCGCGGCAACGGATACACTGCCGCAGAAACGTCCAACTATCACCAGATCTGCCGCATTAAACAGCAGCTGCAAAACACTGGTCAGAATAATGGGAACGGTATAGCTGATAATACTGGGAAGTAAAGGCCCCTCCAACATACTGCGATTATTACGCTTCATGATCACCACCGCCTTCATATGGTATTATAGCCTTAAAAAAAGAAAGTGCAAGTTTTTTATAAAAAATGCGGCAGAGGATTTTCCTCTGCCGCAGACGGATTATTTATCCAGGTGAATGTTCAAATGAGGATATGTCATGGTAACACCCTTTTCATCAAAGAGCTTTTTGATATTTTCGTTGATCGCAAACAGGGTGGTCCAGTAATCATCAGCAGTGCTCCACACACGAAGCACATAGTTGATGCTGCTCTCGCCATAGCTGTTCACAGCGGCAAATACAGGTTCAGATTCCAAAATGGTGGAAACCTTGCCGGCTTCCGTCAAGGTTTCCAGCACCAGCTGAATGGGACTATCATAGGAAGCGGAAACGGTTACATCCACACGGCGCTTGCCCAACACGGTGTAGTTTACGATCTGAGCGGAGGTGACGGCACTGTTGGGGATGCATACGATTTTGTTGTCGGGGGTCGTCAGCTTGGTATAGGTCAAACCAATTTCGTTTACACTGCCGCTTTGACCTGCAACTTCCACATAATCACCGGAAGAAAAAGGCTTTGTGTACAGCAGGGTGAAACCACTGACCAGATTGGTCAGCGCATTCTGCACGGACAGGGAAATCGCCAAAGTCAGAACACTGGCCAGCGCTACGATGCCGGTCACATCAATGCCCAGCTTGGAGGCAATGATCAAGAGCAGCAGACCGTACAGAACGACCTTAACAACGGTCTTAATCAGGCTGTATGCGGCCTTTTCCAAATTGGATTTTTCCAAAGCTTTATTGACCAGCTTCAAAATAAGGGAAATCAGAAAAGCACCGACCACATAGATGATCAGCACAGGCAGAACGGATGTCAGCAAAAATGTCCCCAAAGCAGAAAGGGAAAGGGAAGTGAATACATTCATAAAAAAGACTCCTTTGTGTTGGTTGTGTGCCTATTATACACAGGTTTTGGATTGTCTGCAATAGTCCTTAAAAACTTTTTAAGAATTCTTCCACTTTCATCTTAAGAATTATACTGGTATAATAAGGGTACATAAAGGAAAGAAGGGATCCCTATGTATAATGTATTGATCTGTGACGATCAGCCGGATATCGTAAACGCGCTGAAGATATATTTAACCCCCGAAGGATACAATCTGTTTACGGCTTATACGGGTCTGGAAGCCCTTGAGACCGTGCAGCGGGAGGACATTCATCTGATCCTGCTGGATATTATGATGCCCGTCATGGATGGCATTACCGCAACGGCGAAAATCCGGGCATTTTCCAATGTACCGATTATTCTGCTCACGGCCAAAAGTGAAACGGAGGATATGGTACTGGGCCTGAATGTGGGCGCTGATGACTACATCACAAAACCTTTCGTGCCGGTGGAAGTGCTGGCGCGGGTCCGTTCCCAGCTGCGCCGCTATGCAAAGCTGGGCAGCCGTGTGGAGGAAAGCAGCCATATCCTGACAGTGGGAGCGATCACCTTGGATGACGCGACCAAGTCCGTTACGGTGGACGGAGAGCCGGTTTCTTTGACACCCATCGAATACAGTATTTTACAGTTGCTGATGAAAAATCCCGGTAAGGTCTATTCTACGAAGGCACTGTATGAAGCAGTGTGGCAGGAAGCGGCCATTGGCAGTGAGGGTGCGGTGGCGGTGCATATCCGGCATTTGCGGGAAAAGATCGAGATCAATCCATCGGAACCCCGGTATTTGAAAGTTGTGTGGGGACAGGGCTATAAAATCGAAGGAGGCAGGTAAATGAAGTATTCGATTGTATTTAAATTTCTGGCGATCCTGCTGTGCGCCGCTTGTCTGCTGGTAAGTGTGGCGGCGGGAATCGGTATCTTCGCTTTGGCAGAATCCGACCTGTATAACCGCACAGTGGATCAGCTTCGAAAAGACAATCAAGAATACCGGATTCGCTTTATTGCGGAGGATATTGCCTGGGACTATGTAATAGAGAACCTCAGCAATCTGCCGCAGGAAGCCATGGAGCATTATGTGCGTATTCACAATAATGTGGATTGGGTGGGTGATGCAGAGATCTATTACGCTATGCAGGATTTAGAGGGAAATATCCTTGCAAAGCATGTTGATCCTGCTGCTACTCACGGTGTTAAAACTTATCTTGTGGATATCTATACCATTGCATATCCTACGGTCTTGGGTTATCAGTGCATCGATCCTTATACCGGGGGGCTGATAAATCCTACTGAACCTCCGAGTACCACAGAGCCGACAAACCAGGGAAATGAAGGATCGGTATCAACGCTGCCGCCCATGGAAGACAATTGGATCGCGGACACAGCAGAACCGGGAGATAAAGAGTACGATTGGTTCGAAAACTGGGGCTACGAGGATGGAACCGGCTTACACCAGTACCGGTTAGGTATGCGTTATGCACCGAAGTACACGGTGACGCTGTATCTGACAGACGGCGTGTATGAATTTGAGGACCACTGGTCTTGGGATTTGGCGGAATTCGGTTATCTTCACAGATACAATATCATTTGGGTATTGGGTGCGTCGCTTCTGCTATTCGCGGCATTCTTTACCTACCTGTGCTGCGCCGCAGGCAGAAAACCCAAAAGCGAAGAAGTCTGCCCCGGTGGTCTGAACCGTCTGCCCCTGGATCTGTATGCGGTGCTGGCCGGCGGCGCGGTCTTCGGCATCGTGATCCTGGGATGGGAGCTTTTGGAGAATTTCTTCGATTGGTATGATCCCCAATGGATGCTGGTTCCGGCGGCTGCCGCAATGGCCTTTGTGGCTTGCCTGATCGTGGTGGCATTTCTCTTTGCCTGCGCCGCCCAGTTTAAAATGAAGCAGTTCTACTGGGCAAAGCACAGCCTGACCGGTATGGTACTGGTGGCGGCGGTAAAGGTATGCGCTTGGATTTTACGCAAGCTGGGCAAAGGCGGAAAATGGCTGCTTGCGAAACTGCCTCCCGTGTGTAAAAAAACCTTCGAGGTGCTGAAAAGCATCGTGGTGGCTCTTTGGGAGCTGATCGTGAAGATATGGAAAACCGTATGGTCGCTGGTGGGCAGATTACTGAGGTTCCTCTGGCATACCCTGCAGCGGTTTTCCCAGCTGTTGCCTTTGACCTGGCAGTGGTTACTGGTGGGATTGGCAATGATCTTTGTCCTGCTTGTCAGTTTTGGTACCCGCAATACCGCCATGCAGTTTTTGGGTATCGCCATGTGCATTTGCATTGTGATGTACGGCGCGCACTGTTTCGGTGTTCTTTTAGAAGCTACGAAGCGCATGAGCAAAGGCGATTTGGACACCAAAGTGGAAGATAAACTTCTGTTGGGTGGTTTTCAGGAATATGCTACCGGTTTGAACGGTTTGGCAGGTGTCGCGGTGGAAGCGGCAAAAAATCAAATGAAGTCGGAACGGATGAAGGCGGAACTGGTGACCAATGTGTCCCATGACATCAAGACACCCTTGACCAATATTATTAATTATGTGGATCTGCTGAAAAAAGCGGAGAATCAGGAGCAAGCGAATGAATATTTGGAAGTGCTGGACCGCCAGTCTCTGCGGCTGAAGAAGCTGATTGAGGACCTGATGGAAATGAGCAAAGCATCCACCGGCAATATGACGGTGGATCTGATGCCGGTCAATGCTGTGGAAGCTGTCAATCAGGCGCTGGGGGAATTCTCTGAAAAGCTGGAAAAGGCACAATTGACTCCCGTATTCAATCCGCCTGCGGAACCGGTAATGATGACTGCCGATGGCCGGCTTACATGGCGTGTGCTGAGCAATCTTTTGGGCAACGCTGTGAAATATGCCCTGCCTGGCACCCGGCTGTATATCGATCTGGTGGCGGTGAACGGACAGGTGCTGATCTCTCTGAAGAATATTTCCAAGGAGCAGCTCAATGTCAGCAGTGAAGAGCTGATGGAGCGCTTTGTCCGGGGAGACGCTTCCCGCAATACCGAAGGCAGTGGCTTGGGCCTGAATATTGCCAGGAGCCTGATGGAATTGCAGAAAGGACAGCTGCAGCTGTTGGTGGACGGTGATCTGTTCAAGGCAACACTGATATTCCCGGAAAACGGATGTTCATAAATTTGTCGATTTTTGTTTTCAAATGGGTCATTGGCTGTTCAAAACCAAAGATTATCTTAACAACAGAAAGGTTGCGGAAGCCGTGAGCCGCTTCCTTTCACCTCCGTAAACCTCTTTTTCTACCTCTCTTCTTTCCAAACCCCTAGCGGAACCGCCCGGTGTATCCCACCGGGCGGTTTTCCTGCTTTGCGCCGTAAATGATCGTTTATGCGCCTTTCGGCGGAGTTGAGAGTGAATAGTTAATAGTTGAGAGTTATGGTATTTGCTTCGCAAATGATTTTAAATAGTCGGCGAAGCCGACACAATAACTTTCAACTTTCAGCTCTTAACTTTCAACTGTGCAGCATCGCTGCACCACTAAACGATCATTTACACCTTAATCACATATCCTTCTTTTCTGGGACTTGCTGCCCGCTTGCCGCCCTCTGCGCCGTAGCCCAGGATGCAGTTGCCGATGCCCACGAAATGCTCCGGCACACCCCACTGCCGCAAAAGCGCTTTACCCTCTTCCGTCTCAAATACTTCCTTGGCCCGGAAGATGTAGCAGCTGTTTACGCCCACCGCGTGGGCGGCGTTCATCAGATTACCCATGACCAGGGCACCGTCATGCAGATATGTCCGCACTGCCGGGTCTGCCAGCACTACCACTACTGTGGGCGCGCCGTAGAAAG
>JAZNLC010000017.1:0-3093 GCA_045578895.1 Faecousia sp.
ACATAGATCAGGTTAGCGTCCAGGCCATCCTTGAACATCTTGATAACGCCTTCAGATTCGTTCTTGCGCATCAGGCCGTGGTTGACATGGACACAGACCAGCTGCTTACCGATGGCCTTGATCAGCAGGGCCGCAACGACGGAAGAATCAACACCGCCGGACAGTGCAAGCAGGACCTTCTTATCGCCAACCTGCTCACGAACCGCCTTAACCTGCTCGTCGATAAAAGCATTAGCCAGTTCAAAATTGGTAATACGCTCCATGGTTTCGGGTCTGAGATTATTGGACATATACATTCCTCCCAAATTTGAAGTGGATTTCAAAAAACTACATTTCATTTTATCGCATTATTCTGCATTTTTCAATATGCGCGGACATAAAAATTCTTGTACTGCTTCCAAAAAATGACGGTTTTTGTGGCGGTTTCTATAGTAAATTTGCCAAAGGAAGACTTGAAAAATACGCTGTGTATGCTACAATCAAAAAAACGCCTATGGAGGGATGTCTATGGACACGATTAAGATCCAAAAGGGAAATATGCGGATGGTCGCACACCGGGGAGTCAGCGGCCTGGAATTGGAAAACACCTGCGCGGCCTTTGTGGCGGCAGGCAACCGCAGCTATGTGGGTGTGGAAACGGATGTGCATGTCACTGCTGACGGAAAGTTTATTATCATACACGATGACAATACGGGCCGTGTAGCGACAGAATCCATGATAGTGGAGCAGACTGACTATGAAACTTTGCGGGCATTACAACTGAAGCAGAAGGACGGCATGCTCCGCACGGATCTGCGGCTGCCCTCTTTGGAAGAATACCTGTCCATCTGCAAGCACTATGACAAGGTGTGTGTGCTGGAGCTGAAGAACCCCATGGAGGAAGAATCCGTCCGGCAAATCGTGGAAGTATGCAAGGAAGTATATTGCCTGGATAAGATGGTGTTTATTTCCTTTGCGTTCCAAAATATGCTTTCCATCCGCAAATACGCGCCCGATGCTGAGGCCCAGTATCTGCTGGCAGAGGAGATCACTCAGGCCCATATCGATACCCTGGCGGAGCATAAGCTGGATCTGGATGTGCATTATTTGGCCATGTCCGAAGATCTGATGAAGCGGCTGCATGAGAGGGGCATCAAGGTCAACTGCTGGACGGTGGATGATCCGGAAATCGCGCAGCGGCTGGTCAGCTGGGGCGTGGATTACATCACATCGAATATTTTGGAGTAAGCAAAAGTGCCGCGACGGTTGTCGCGGCACTTTAAACATCCATTTGAGAAAGCAAGCGCATTGCCGAGCCGGTGATAGGATGGGAAAATACCAGGCTTTTGGCGCAAAGAAGCTGATGCGACAGCCCCATGGCAGCAGAGAAGGCTTGAGACTCAGCGCTTCCATACTGGGGATCTCCTAAAATGGGAAAACCCATATGGGCACAATGGACACGGAGCTGGTGGGTGCGGCCGGTGATGGGGCACAGTTCCAGTTTACATAATTCCTCGTTCCTCTCCAATACCCGGTATTCGGTGACGGAAGGTTTCCCGTCGGGACGGATCTCCCGTAACAGGCTGGGCAAGGGCTTTCGGGCAATGGGGGCATCAATGGTGCCGCAGTTCCTTTCCGGGCCACCATAGACCAAAGCGTGATAGGTCTTCTGCACCGGCGCTTGCTGGAGCAGACTGTGGATATGGGAATTTTTGGCCAGCAGCACGATGCCATAGGTATCCCGGTCCAGGCGGGTCAGGGGATGAAAGGCACAGTTTTGCCCGGTGCGCCGGTAATGGCCCAGCACATAGTTTGCCAGTGTGCCGGTGAGCCTGGAGCGGGAGGGGTGGATCAGCATGCCGAAAGGTTTGTCCACTGCCAGCAGATGTTCATCTTCATAGAGAACCGTCAGAGGTCCGTCCTCGGCAGGATATTCCGGCTGAGGATCATCCAAAAGAGCGGTGATGAGATCTCCCGGCTGCACCGTATAGTCGTTATGTTCCGGTTTGCCGTTGACCAGGATCCGATTCTGCCATTTTAGCCGGTTGATCAGACCTGAGGACATATGCAGTTCCTCTTTCAAAAAGGAAGACAGCCGCCCTGCTTGGACAGCGGTATGGGTCAGTTCCAAGGTATCACCCCTCAAATGAAGTAAGCATATAAATGATCGTTTAGCGCACTACCCAAGGCCCCCTTGTGTAAAGGGGGCTGTCAAAAATCTATGATTTTTGACTGGGGAATTGTCGGTTTTCGGGCAACCCCTCCGGTCAAAATCAAAGCTTTTGACCACCTCCCCTGTGTAAGGGGAGGCTTGGGCGCGGCAATATCTTAGGCCGCTAAATGATTATTTAGCGCAGTTACCAATATTAAGAAAAAGACCCTGCGCATGGCAGGGTCTTTTATTGCTTCTTAGAGAGCAGCCTTAGCCTTCTCAACAACAGCTGCGAAAGCAGCGGCATCCTGGATAGCCATCTCGGACAGGCTCTTGCGGTTCATCTCGATACCGGCCTTCTTCAGACCGTTCATGAACTTGGAGTAGTTCAGACCGTAGGGAGCGACAGCAGCGGAGATACGGGTGATCCACAATCTGCGGTAGTCGCGCTTCTTGTTCTTACGGCCAACGAAAGCATAGTTGCCGGATTTGTAGACAGCCTGCTTAGCCATCTTAAAGTGCTTGGACTTGGAACCCCAGTAGCCCTTGGCCAGCTTCAGGGTAGCATTTCTTCTCTTGCGCGTCATCATTGCGCCTTTAACTCTTGCCATTTCTGTATCCTCCTATCCTTATTTGTACGGGATCATTGCCTTGATAGCGGCAACGTTGGTAGCATCAGCGTAAGCAGTGGTGCGCAGACGACGGGTACGCTTGGTGTCCTTCTTGGTGAGGATGTGGCTCTTGTAAGCGCGGGCTCTCTAAACCTTACCGGACTTGGTCAGGTTGAATCTCTTCTTTGCACCGCTATGGGTTTTCAGCTTAGGCATAGGTAGTTCTCCTTCCGTATCTTTGGTAATTACTTAGAGTTCTTGGGGGTCAGGAACATGGCCATAAAGCGGCCTTCCAGCTTAGGATTCTTTTCCATGCTGGCAATTTCAGCGCAAGCATCGGCAAAGTCGATC
>JAZNLC010000018.1:0-38463 GCA_045578895.1 Faecousia sp.
GCCTTCCGCATCCGGTGCCTGGGCGGTATAACGCACACCGGTACGCACCGTTTCATCTGCACCACCGCTTTCGTAATTCCAACGGCAGAGCCAGTTCTCCCCTGTTTGGGTATCGATGGCACAAAACCAAATGTACCGGCCATTGGGTTCGTCCTTCGGCAGGGAAACCGCATAGCGTTCGGATAATGTGACCGCGCCCAAAGCCTTGGCCTCTGTCAGCTCATAAACGGTAAGCCCGGCAGTTCCCACTTCTACAGCGGCATCCAGCCAAGGCATCACATGCAGTTCGTGATTTGCATCGGCCATGGAGAAGCTTTTCAGCTGTGCATCCGCCCCACCGATGAGGATCTCTTCCACAGAAGCATCCATCCGGCGAATCAGGTAGTTGCTTCCCCAGCTTTCGATCTGCTTCAAAGAACCGTCCTTACCGAGGCTCCGGCCGTCTTTCGCGGAGTAGAAAGCGGTATACTGTTTTCCATCCGTATCGGTGACCGTGCACTGCAGCACGGTATCCTCCATGAGAATACCCTCCAGCTCCAGCTGCTGCAGGTTCAGCATGCTGACCAGTCCGGCAATTTTGGAATACAGGTCTACACACCGGATCTCGGAGCCAACGCAATAGTATGCGGTGGTCAGATCATGGGACACCACAGGACGCCCCGTGATTCCCTCCGGCACAGGTACTCTGTCCTGCTCATGGAAGGTACCGTCCAAAACCACATAGCAATTGTGGCTTTCGTCATAGTAAGCAAGCTTATTATCGGTCGCGTCCGCGCTGCCATCGTTACAGATAATCAAGCCGTCACACCGGGTCTGTGCTTTTACCACACCATCGGAAGGTGACAGTCGGGTAATGGTGGTCTTTTCACCGTCGTATGTATATACCACCATATCAAGGCCCATCTCATCGATGCCAATGATCTCTCCACCGGGGCAGGAATACGCCTGCACAGCGCCCTCCGTCTGCTGCTGCAGCTCGCTGTCGCTGACATACAGGCTGACCGGCGGATTGGTTGGCTGCTGGGTGGGATCACCGGGGTATGTTCCCTGGGTCGTACCGTTTGGCCTGTCACTGTTGCAGCCGCTGAAAGCCAGCATCAGGATCAAAAGCCAAAGCATCCATCGTTTCATGATTATTGTCTCCTTGCCAATGTATAATCGTCTCCCTGACGGTAGTAGGGACACCGGATCTGACTGGTGGCAACGATCCGATAGTATTCGTCTTCGTCCAGATCCATCATACAATAGTATTCATCATATTCTTCATCGTAGTCGTAGTGCCAGCAGGTTTCACAATCGCATCCACTCATAATCGTTTCTCCTGTTCTTCTCTCTTACAGAGCAAGCAAATACGCGTCCATATCAAACGGTTTCAGGATCTCGTCTTTGCGCAGATACAGCGGATGATGAGGATGCCCCTTTTTACTGACGGCACCCGCGCAGCACCATTTTGCCCCATACTCGCTGCCAACAGCCAGCATATCCCGCAGGCATTCCTTTAAGTAGTCCCGCTTCTCAATGATGGTTCCCCATGCAGCCCACACCGCAGGAGTCTCAGAGATGGAAAGCACATATCGAAAAGCTTCCAGGTTTTCCTTGTGCAGAGCCTGATTGCACTGACGCTCCATGGCGTCCGGATCTGTTGCCCGCTGCGCATAGACATTGAACATAATAAAGCTGTCAAATCCGTTACCCAAAGCGATCCGTTCCACGGATTTCAGTGTATTGTCCAGATCTCCCGGCTGCGCTGTAGACGGATTGATACCAATGCAGATTAAGGGATTTTTACCCCGGGTACCCAGTATGTAGCGGTATTCCGAATAGAAGTTGGGGGCATAGATCCATTTTGCAACATCGTAATTTTCATTGGGGGTGTTGGCAGCTTCCAGTGCCTGGGCAAAGGTCACCAGTTCCAGCTGGGCAGTATTCCCCTTTGGAATATGCATATCTTATTCCTCCACAGAAGGAAACCAGCAGCTGTTTTCCGGATCATGGAACGCACAATCTTCCTTCCGAACACCGCGCTGATGACACCAGCCCTCAAAAGCGGTATCCAGGAAATCATAGGCATCCTTCATGGTGCTTTGCAGCTGCACGGATCTGCCATCACGCAGATACAGTTCGATCAGGATGCTGCCGCCCTGGTTTTTATATAGCTGTTGGCTGCGAATATCCGCATACCGGTAGGTAGCGCTTTTCTTACCGAAGGTTGTCAGCACAAAGCTGTCTTTATCATAAAACACGCCGAATGTCATATAATAGACAATTAAGGCGATTCCTACAATTATCAGCAAAATTCCGCCATACAGCAGCAGTGCTTCACCGTTTCTCATACCGGAAAAAACCGCAGAAATACCCAGCACTGTCAGCAGCAGGCCACCGACACCGTAGTATTTGTTTAGTCGCACGGACTTGCCGCTGACATGCTGCGGCTTGCCGCGGAACAGTTTTTCAAAACCCTTATCGATCAGCCAGCACAGCAAAAGCGTACCGGCAATGGTCAAAACAACGATCATATTTTCTCCTTATATCTTTATGCCCAAAGGACGCAATCTACGGGAATATCATGCGCCTCGGTTTCCAAATGTTCCAGCATTTGGAATTCGTAGCACAGCGCCAATGTGGGATGCTCCGGTTCCTTTTCCAGAAAGCGATCGTAAAATCCACCGCCATAGCCGATCCGGTGTCCTTCCCGGTCGAAGGCCAGGCCAGGCATAAGCACCAGCGCGGTCTCATCGTGCGCTACCGGTTCATTGGCGATAGGCTCCGGGATCCCGGCATAACCCTTCTCAACCTGGGTCAGATCGGTCAGATAAATGAATACCATCTCATCGCCGATAACCTTGGGTACGGCAACCTTTTTTCCGTCCAGCAGTGCTTGTTCCAGCATAGGCACCGTTCTGACTTCCTGATTGTAAGGCAGATAACCGTAAATGGTCTCAGCCTTGCGGTAGAGTTCAGAAGCAGCAAAAGCCTTTCCCAGTGCGGCACTTCTGGTAACGATTTCTTCTTCCGTCATAGCGCGTTTGCGTTCACGGATCCCGCGCCGAAGTTCCTTCTTATCCATTCTTTTCCTCCTTCGGTCCACGGAACATCCGAAACCACAGAAACACAGCCACCTGTCCTAATGCGCCCAGTAAGAACAGTTTCCAAATATTGTAGCCGGTAAAGATCAGCATTGTCAGATAAAAGCTCAGAAGGGTGCCCCAAACGATTGCGGAGATCAGCACCACATTCAAGCCGTACTTTCCCCATGCAGAGCGCAGGCTCAACAGCACAATGGCATTGGCAGGGACGGCATATATGAACCCGATCCAGCTTTTGTGTACATTCATAGAGGACAAAACCACATACACAAACAGTGCCACAAACCACACCAGAATGGACACAAGCCACTGGATCACCGTTTTGTTGACGCGGCGTTTGGGGACTTGTATTTCTTTGGGTACGGCCACCGCATCGGTTTGATTGATCAGTTCGTTCATACCGATACCAAACAGTTCCGCGATCTGTACCAATGTCATCACATCCGGCACAGACTCGCCGCGCTCCCACTTGGATACCGCTTTGTCAGAATAATTCAGTTTTTCCGCCAGGTCTGCTTGTGTCATACCGCACTGCTTACGGAAAGCAGCAATATTATTTCCAATTTGCATCTTCAGCTTTTCGCTATCCATATGCCGCCTCCAATCAATAGTTCTGTAGATTATACCAAATTTCTGTAGAATATGCAACCTTAAAATTTCAGAATCCCCGCAAAAAAGAAACAGCCCGAACAAATCGGGCTGTTTCCTATGTATCAGTCTTCCGGAAAAAGCAGTTGATTGCAGTATTGAATGATCGAGCTTCTGGTAACAATACCGATGAATGTATCCTTATCATCTACCACAGGCACAAAATTCTGTGTACTGGCCCGCTCTACCAAATCATGCATATTGGTGGTTACACGAACCGGTACGTAATCCTTCCTTCTGGCAATTTCCAAAATGCGGTGCGCTTCCGCCTGCCGCATATCCATGTAGCAAATATTCTTCAAGGCCCACAGCAGATCTCCCTCGGAAAGGCTGCCTCTGTATTCTCCCCTCTTATTCAAAATCGGCAGTGCAGCGTAGCCGGCCGACTCCATTTTTTCCAATGCCTGCCGTATCGTATAATCATCCTGTAAAAAAGCACACATGGCTTTCGGTTTCAGAAAGAATAAAATGTTTTTCATAGTTGCTCCTTTTCTGCGCTTCGTTGAGGCTATCGCCTCATAAGTATTATAGCACATTTGCGGTGGGAAATCATTAATTTTTATTGCAAACAAACCGAATCAGTGCAGAAAAAACCGACTGCTTTTTGTCTATTATGCACAATTCTATACTGTTGTGAAAAACAGTAGAATAATTGCTCTACCGCAAAGAGAGCGTAGATTGCCCACTGTAGAACACAATTACGCCGAACTGTGGTATGCTTTTTTCATCTAAGAAAGGCGGTGTTTTTTTATGAAGCGAACAAAGCTGCGGGATCGGATCCTTCCTTGTTATTCCATAGGAGAAGAAGTCATGAACATGGTGACACACATCGTTGGCGGTGCTTTTGCGATTGTTGGAACCGCTCTGTGTCTGTATAAATCCGCTTACAGCGGAAGCCTTCCTATGTTCTGCGCTCTGCTCTATGGTTTTTCCATGATCCTGCTCTACACCATGTCCAGCGTCTATCACGGGTTAAGACCCGGAACCGCAAAGAAGGTATTGCAGGTACTGGACCATTGCACCATTTATGCTTTGATCGCCGGAACATATACCCCTATCGTTCTATGCGCGCTGGCACCGGAATATCCCGCTGTGGGATGGGGGTTGTTTACCGCCGAGTGGATTCTGGCAATCGTTGCGGCTACGCTGACGGCCATTGATTTAAAAAAGTACAGAGTACTCTCCATGGTCTGTTACATCGGCATGGGTTGGGGTATTATTTTTTTCTTACCGCAAACCATAGAGGTGCTCTCCCCCACCGGCTTTTGGATTCTGTTTGCTGGTGGCATAGCCTATACCGTCGGTGCCGTTTTATTCGGTTTGGGCAAGCATATCAAATGGATGCACTCCCTGTTCCATATCTTTGTTGTCTTGGGCAGCATCCTGCAGTTTCTGACCATCATTATATATGTGTTGTAGCAAACGAACCGCCGCGACCTGGGTCGCGGCGATTCTCTTATTCTTCTGTTGTTTCAAACATAGCCGTATCGGAAGCATCTCCGATCTGACGGTTTGCCATACAGTCTTCAAACTGGGTACCGGTCATGGTTTCGTTCTTCAGCAGGAATTCCACCACTTCCATCAGTTTGTCCCGGTTCTCGCTCAGGATCTTCTCACAGTGGGCATATGCCTTGTCCACCAAAGACTTCACTTCATCGTCGATGGTGCCGGCCACCTTCTCGGAATAGCCCTTTGTGGTTTGATAATCCCGGCCAATGAACACCTCATCGCCGCCCAAATAAGATACGGTTCCCAGCTTCTCACACATACCGTAGCGGGCCACCATATCCCTGGCAAGCTTGGTCGCCCGGTCGATATCGCTGGACGCACCAACAGAAATATCGCCGACAAACAAAGCCTCTGCCACACGGCCGGCAAGCAGGCTGACGATTTCTTCGTACATCTGATTGCGGGTCATATTAAAGGCATCATCTCTGGGTACATGCCAGGTAGCACCCAGGCTCTGCCCTCTGGGAACGATGGTAATGCTCAGCACCTTATCCTGGGTAGGCAGGTGGTACATAGCCACAGCATGACCCGCTTCGTGAATGGCAGTTTCCCGCAGATCCTTACGGTTCATCACGCGGCTGCGCTTCTCGGGGCCTGCTGTGATTTTCATCATAGCATCGTTCAGGTCCTTCATGTTCAGCACAGGACGGTTATCCCGTGCAGCCATAATGGCCGCTTCATTCATCAGGTTGCTCAGATCGGCGCCGGTAAAGCCGGGAGTGACCCTGGCTACGGTCTTCAGATCCACGCTGTCATCCAGGCGCTTGCCTTTAGCGTGGACCTTCAGAATCTCTTCGCGGCCCTTTACATCCGGACGGCCCACATGGATCTGCCGGTCAAAGCGGCCGGGGCGCAGCAGCGCGGGATCCAAAATATCCGGGCGGTTGGTGGCTGCCATGACAATCACGCCTTCGGTACGGCCAAAGCCGTCCATCTCCACCAGCAATTGGTTCAGCGTTTGTTCCTTTTCATCGTGGCCGCCGCCCAGACCGGAGCCACGCTTGCGTCCCACGGCATCGATCTCATCGATGAAGATGATAGCGGGAGCCACACGCTTTGCCTGGTCAAACAAGTCTCTGACGCGGCTGGCACCGACACCCACATACATCTCCACAAAGTCAGAACCGGAAATAGAGAGGAACTGCACACCGGCCTCACCTGCCACTGCACGGGCAAGGAGTGTCTTACCGGTACCGGGAGGACCCACCAGCAGCATGCCATGGGGAATTCTGGCACCGATTTGGGTATATTTCTCAGGATTGCGGAGAAAATCCACCACTTCCTGCAGTTCTGCCTTTTCTTCGTCGGCACCCGCTACATCATCAAAGGTGACCTTCTTATTATCCGGGATGCCCAGCACGGTTCTTGCCTTGCCGAAGTTTGCCATAGGATTATTGCCATTGGCTTTACCCATCAGCAGGAACCATACCACCAGGATCACGATACCCGCCAGAATTAGCGGCAGCACATAGTCAAAAGGACCGGTCTGCTCCTCCGGCATAAAATCATAGCTTTGCAGAACACCGGACTGGGTCTGTTCCTGGATGACAGACCACATCTCACGGCGGAAGCTTTCTGCATCTGCCATTACTGCCGACAGGGAGGTCTTGCCGTTATGGGCCTCGTGCAGTTCCAGGTGGATCTGTCCTTGCTGGACGATAAAACTCTTTACCTGTTCTTTTTCAAACAGAGACACGATCTCGGAGTAGGAAACATCATTGGCACCGAGATTGAACAGACCCAATACCCAGGATAGGATCACGCCCAAGATCAGAACATATACGATGACTCCGAATACACTGCGTTTTTTCAAATTGGTTACTCCTTATTTTCCGTATGCTTCCGGCTTCAGTACGCCCACATAGGGCAGATTCCGGTAATGCTCATTAAAGTCAAGGCCATAGCCAACCACAAATTCATTGGGGATAGTAAAGCCCACATAATCGGGGACCAGGGTGATGCCGGGCTTGCGGCGCTCCGGTTTATCCAACAAAGTGCAGATCTTCAAAGACGCGGGTTCCTTGGACAGCAGATGCTTGTAGGTAAAGTCCAAAGAGCTGCCGGTATCGTAGATATCTTCCAAAATCACCACATGGCGGCCCTTAATATCCGCGGAGACATCCCGCTTCACCTGCATGGTGCCGGTGGAATTGGTGCCGCAGTAGGAAGATATCCACATAAAGTCAAACTGGCAGGGCACGGTAATGGCTCTGACCATATCGGCATAGAATACCACGACACCCTTCAGGACGCCAACAAAAATAGGATCCTTGTCAGCATATTCCCGGGAAAGGATCCCGCCCAGTTCCTGTACTTTCGCCTTGATCTCTTCTTCGGAGATCAGCACTTTGTCGATGGCACTTGTCATATTACAAACCTCCCGTAAAAATTGGGTTATTTCTCTTCTTTCGGTTCGATCGCTTCGATTCGTATTTGGACCGCGGGTAAGCTGTCCGCGCGTCTGCTCCGGTTTGGGCCGATGCCATATACGCCCAAAACGCCCTTTTCGTCCGCAATGACCGGAACTCTGTCACGGCTGTCTGCCGGGATCTTCTTTTCAATAAACAGTTTTTTGAGGCTCTTTGTCCCGCAGGAGAGCGTCATGGTGTCACCGCTTTGTCTTCCTCTGACAACGATCTCACCCTGAGGACACACCGTAAATACAGACGGCCCATGGATCACAGAGCCGGCATCTTCGCAGGTGATCCGAAGTCCCAGCTGCGGCAGTTCCGTAACGCCGGGGTACTGCAGCGGGATTTGCGCGAGGGGCGTTGCTTCCCGGATGCTCACCAGCTTCTCATATCTTCTGCAAACTGTTACACCGGCAGAGAACACCGTTTTAGCGGAAGGCTTTTCCGAAAAAATCAGCGCTTCCGTCTTGGCAATGTCGGCAGCATTCGGCTCACGGACACCGGCTTGCCGCAAAAAGCCGTCGATCACCCTGCTTCTGACCGCGGGATGCAGTTCTTTTGTCTGCTGAACATCCAAACCGGCAGCAAAGTTCATATCCTGCTGCAGCGCTTCCTCGTCACAGCGCAGACGCATCGCCATGGAAGACAAGTTCTCACTGAGACGGGGATTTTCCTGCCGCAGCAGCGGCATCACCCGATGGCGCAGCCGGTTGCGCAGAAAAGCATCGGTCTCATTGCTGCTGTCAACAACAAAACTTTGATGGTATTCTTCCAAAAATGCCAGCACCTGCTCCCGGGTTACCAGCAGCATGGGCCGGATCAGATTCCCTCTGAACGGACTGATGCCTCCAAGGCCTTTCAGGCCGGTACCTCTGACCAAATGCATCAGCACCGTTTCGGCATTGTCATCTGCCGTATGGGCTGTGGCGATTTTTCCGCCCAGGGTCTCAAAATAAGCATACCGGGCATCCCGGGCCGCGGCTTCCAACCCCTTCTTCCCGGGTTTGACTTCTCCGCTTCCCACATGCAGCGCAACATCGTACCGGTTACACAGCTGCCTGACAAACGCCTCGTCCCTGTCCGATTCTGCGCCCCGCAGCCGGTGGTTAAAGTGCGCCGCTTCCAAACGGATGTGCAGCTTTTCTTTCAGCAGATACATGGCCAAAAGCAGCGCCACAGAGTCCGCGCCTCCGGAAACAGCACAGATCACCCGGTCACCGGGTTTGACCATTTCATACCGGCGGATCATATCCAGGAGCTTATTCAGCATGCTTCCACTCCCGGTCTGTGAAGGTTTGGTACTGGGGCAGCCATTGGAGTTTGACCGTGCCGGTCTCGCCGTGACGGTTCTTGGCAACGATACACTCGGCAACGCCCTTATCTTCGGTATTTTCATTGTAGTATTCATCACGGTACAGGAACATGACCGAGTCGGCATCCTGCTCGATGGCACCGGATTCACGCAGATCGGACAGAATCGGCCGCTTGTCCGTACGGCTTTCCACCGCGCGGGACAGCTGACTCAGGCAGATGACCGGCACATTCAGTTCCTTGGCCATGATTTTCAGAGCTCTGGAGATCTCGCCAACTACCGTAACACGGTTTTCACTGTTCTTTCCGTAGCCGGAGCCGGTCATCAGCTGCAGGTAGTCGATGATCACCAGCCCCAGATTGTCCAGCCGGCGGCACTTTGCGTTCATCTCCGCCACCGTGATGGAAGGATTGTCATCCACGCGGATATCCGTCTGACTTAATGCCGCGGAAGCCATGCACAGCTTTGTCCATTCCTCTTCTTCCAGCTTGCCGGTGGCCAGTTTTTTGCTGTCCACGAAGCTTTCCATGGACATCAGACGCATCGCCAACTGCTCACGGGACATTTCCAAAGAGAAGAAGGCAACCGTTTTATTGTACTTCTTGGCAACATTCATGCACAGGTTCAGCGCGAATGCCGTTTTACCCATGGCAGGCCGGGCCGCGATCAGCAAAAGGTCGGATTTATTCAGACCGTTGATCCGGGTATCCAGATCCCGCAGGCCCGTAGACAGGCCCGGAATCGCGGAATCCGACTGGCTCAGTTCATTCAGCCGGTCAAAAACCTTTAAAATAACGGTTCCGATATGTTCCAAAGAGTCGCCCCGCTCGCCCTTGCGCAAAGCGTAGATCTTCTTTTCCGCGCTTTCCAGCATTTCCGACGGAGTGCCCACCTGGGAATAGACCGTATCGGAGATCTCCGTCGCGGCCTGCGCCAGGCCACGAAGCATAGCCTTGTCTCTGACGATATTGGCATAGCGCTGGACATTGGCAGCCGTAGGCGTGATCTTCATCAGCTGCAGGATGTAATCTCTGGAATTATCGTGATAGACACCCATTTCCCGCATTTTATCCAGCACGGTTACGGGGTCAATGGTTTGGGAGAAGTTGAACATGGTATAGATCGCTTCGTAGATCTCCCGGTTCTGCTGATTGTAAAAATCCTCCGGCCGCAAAATGCCGATGATATCGGTAATGCACTGGCTGTCGATCAGAATCGAGCCAAGCACCGATTGCTCCGCTTCCAAAGATTGCGGCACCTGCCGGTTCAGCAGTTCTTCATCCATGTTTCTTTCCTCCTTTCAAATCAGTTATCACAAGGCTCTTTCGTTCTTTTATCGGATATTGCCATAATCAGTGCCGTGGCAATGTTGACTGCAAGGCATATCACCGCACCAAAGCCGCACAGCGTTAAAATACGCAAAGATAGGTTGTGGATTTTGTCCAGCGCAGTCATAAAAACACCTCGTTAACTTCTAAATCACAGTTCTTCGATCTTCACTGTCAGCGGAGCAGTGATCTCATAACCCAGCTTGCAGTTGACCGTGTATGTGCCGACACTCTTGATCGGGTCGGAAATGACGATCTTACGCTTGTCCAGCTTGATGCCTGCAGACTTTTCCAAAGCATCGGCAATTTCCTGGTTGGTAACGGAGCCGAACAGTCTGCCCGCTCCGCCGCCCTTGGCCTTTACAACCACGGTCATAGCCCGCAGCTTCTTGGAAATATCCAATGCCTCCGCGCGTTCCTTTGCAGCTTTTTCCGCTGCTGCCTTATCGTTCATACGCATGGTGTTGATGGCGTCAGGGGTAGCCTCAATGGCCAGTTTCTTGGGCAGCATGAAGTTTCTTGCGTAGCCGTCGGAAACCTCCAGCATCTGACCCTTCTTGCCTTTACCCTTTACATCCTGCAACAAAATAACTTTCATAAATATAACTTCCTTTCCTAGCCGGACGAATGCGGTCATCCGCCCCTACAATTTATCCTTCATAGAACCGGTCGATGGATGCCACCAATTGGTCCAGCACTTCCTTGACCGTTGTATTCTTGATCTGCGCACCGGCTGTGGCCGCGTTGCCGCCGCCACCCAAAGGCTCCAGGATCACCTGTACATTGGCCTTGCCGATGGAGCGGGCGGAAATGATCACCTGGTCTCCGTCGGGGTACAGCACAAAGGATCCGGTAATACCGGCAATGTTCAGCAGTTCATCCGCCGCCTGGGCCGCCAGCACACGGGATGTAGCGTTATTCAGCGCAGCGATGGCGATCTCCTGGCGGTAGAGCCGGGATGCCTTGATGATCTGATATTTTACGATCGTGTCGTGGAAATCGTTCTGCATCAGCCGCTTGACTTCCACCGTATCGGCACCCAGCTGCCGCAGGTACGCCGCCGCCTCAAAGGTGCGCTCACCGGTACGAACATTGAAGCTCTTGGTATCCAGGAACATGCCGGCCATCAGCGCCTTTGCCTCAATGGGCAGCACATCGTCCTTTTCCACCGCATACTGCAAAAGTTCCGTAGCCAGTTCCGCAGCGGAGGATGCGTAAGGCTCGTGGAGGTTTACCACCACCGGGTTTATATAATCCGCGGCTCTGCGGTGATGATCCACCACACAGACCTTGGAAATTGCCTCCAGGAGGTGTTTGCTCTCCACTTGATCCGGGCGGTTGGTATCTACCACCACCAGAATGCTGCGGTTGTCACACATCAGCAGTGCTTCCTGCGCGGAAACGAACGCATCCTTGTATTCCGGGACTTCCCGGATCTCATCGATGAGCTTTTGGGCAGAATTGTTATGCATGTCCAAAACGATGCTGAACTTCTTTCCCTTCTTACGGCACATACAGCATATGCCCATTGCCGCGCCCACGGCATCCATATCCGCGTTTCTGTGGCCCATAACAAAGACATGGCCGCTCTGACCGATCAGTTCCATCAAAGAGTTGGCGGTCACGCGGGAACGGACCTTACTGCGGCGGTCAGCCTCCTTGGATCGGCCACCGAAGAAAGAGAAGTTATACCGGTCTTTGATCACTGCCTGGTCACCGCCACGGCTCAGTGCCATTTCGATGGACAATGAAGCAAAGCTGTAGCACTCTTCATAATCCACACCGTCAACGCCAACGCCGATAGACAGAGAAACCGGCAGGCCGCTGGTACCGGTGATTTGGTGGATGTCCTCCAATATAGAAAACTTATCCTCTTCCGCCGCTTTCAGATCCCGCTTCTCAAAAATAAACAGGAAGCGGTTCTTTTCCAGGCGGCGCAAAAGACCGTGATAGCCGTCTGTCCACTTGGTAATGGTGTCATTGATTTTGGCATGCAGTGCGGAGATCGCGCCGTCGGACATATTCTTGGTCAGTTCCTCGTAGTTATCCACCATAATGATGGACACCACCGGGCGGGAACGGACATACTCGTCACGGACCTGATAAAGCTCCGTCAGGTCTACGAACCGCAATACACCCATAGGGGTCTGCTTAGGGTCATCGCCTCTTACCGTAGTACCGAACACACGGTAGCGGCGCTGTTGCACGGTGATATCATAGGGATACTCGGTTTTTCCCGCTGCCAGCCAATCGGTAGGCAGTTCGGGAATAATTTCGCCGATCATCCGCTCCGTCATGCCGCCATGGTAGCCGGTAGCTGTACAGAAGGATTCGTTAGCATAAAGGACCTGACCGCTGGGCAAACGGATCACCGCAGTGGGGAATGGACTCTCTACGCCCTTGGCACCGGTTTGACTGTCGGTCATTTTATTCAGAAACTGCTGTACTTCCCAATGGCGGTTGCGCTTGTGGGTTACATAGATCGTCACAGCAAGTGCGGTCAGAAGCAGCTCCACTCCGGCCAAAACATACTGGCGAAGCACCACGGACGCCACCGCGAACCCCAGCATCATCACAAAATAGATCCACACATGGCTGTGCAGGAATCTGCCTAGCTTCTTATTCATATCCGCCGCCTCCTTAAAAAACGGGATATCATCCCAAAGTACGCCTACTATAAAGGGTATTATAACAAATTCTACCCTGCCACGCAACCGCTTTTACAGAAAAATCCGCAAAAATATCTCCTGCATATTTTTTAACAGAAAAAAGGTATACTTTTCTTCCGTTCTGTGGTATACTACGGTTGTCAAGTGTCGGGTGGGCAGTCCCGGCCTGGGGAATGTTGATGCTGCGGCTGGCATACAACATTCCATAAAACAGAAAAAATATGCAGGCGTTTTCCCTTTGCTGCGGCGATTCAGGGCCAAAGCACCGGAAATCGGTTGCTTGTGTTTGTTTTGCGTTTTTTTCGCATTTGAAAGGAGTACGAAAGTAAATTGGCTGAAAAATTAAAAATTATCCCTCTTGGCGGTCTGGATGAGATCGGCAAGAATCTTACCGTTTTGGAATACGGCAAGGATATGATCGTGGTAGACTGCGGTGTCGGTTTTCCCGACGAAGATATGTACGGTGTAGATCTGGTGATCCCGGATTTCTCCTATCTGGCCGCCAACGCAAAGAAGCTGCGGGGCATGTTCATTACCCACGGTCACGAAGATCATATCGGCTCTATTCCCTACTGCATGAAAGAGGTGAACTGTCCGATCCACGGCACCGCCATGACCTGCGGCCTGATCAAGCTGAAGCTGGAGGAGCACAAGCTGCTGGACAAGGTCAAGCTCATTACCCACAAGCCCGGCGAGACCGTAAAGGCAGGCTGCTTCACCGTGGAATTCATCCATGTGAATCACTCTATCGCCGATGCTGTAGCCTTTGCCATCCATACCCCCGTAGGCACCGTAGTCATGACCGGTGACTTTAAGATCGACCCCACAGCCACTGATGGCATGATCGATCTGGCCCGGTTCGGTCAGCTGGGCAACGAAGGCGTACTGGCGCTGATGGCCGACTCCACCAATGTGGAGCGCCAGGGTTACACCCCCAGTGAGCATTTGGTGGCCGAAAGTCTGGACGGGCAGTTTAAAAACTGCGACCAGCGGATCATCGTTACCACCTTCGCATCCAATATGCACCGTATCGCTGCCGTTTTGGCCACTGCTGAGCGTTACGGCAGAAAAGTAGCTGTCACCGGCCGCAGCATGGAAAATATGCTGAAAGTTGCCCAGGATCTGGGTTACCTGAAGGTCAAACCCGGCACCATTGTAGAATTGGGTGCCATCAAGAGCCTGCCAAAAAACAAGATTGTTATTGTTTCCACCGGCAGCCAGGGCGAGAACATGTCTGCTCTGTACCGTATGGCCTTTTCCACCCACAAGCAGGTGGATATCACCGCAGGCGACCGGATCATCATTTCCGCCTCCGCCATCCCCGGCAATGAAAAGGCCGTATCCAAGATCATCAATGAGCTGTACCGTAAGGGCGCGGATGTTGTTTACGAAAAGAGCGAGGGTCTTCATGTTTCCGGCCATGCCTGCCAGGAAGAGCTGAAGATCATTCATGGTTTGGTGCGGCCCAAGTTCTTCATCCCCGTTCACGGTGAGCAGCGCCACCTGCAGCTCCACGGCAAGCTGGCCAAGCAGATGGGCATGAACCCCAAGAATATCTGCATCGGTGAGATCGGCAGTGTATTTGAATTGACCAAGCGTACCTGCAAGTGTGACCATGTTGTGCCTGCCGGCATGGTGCTGGTAGACGGCACCGGCGTGGGCGATGTTGGCAGCGTAGTCCTGCGTGACCGTAAGCATCTGGCAGAAGACGGCATGATCGTGGTCTGTGTCAATCTGTCCGCGGAAGACGGCAGCATCATCACCGGCCCCGATATCATCACCCGTGGCTTCGTGTATGTAAAAGAGTCCGAGGCACTGATGGACGAGCTGAAGGAAGTGGCCATGGAAGCCATTGACCGCTGCATCCGCAAGCACATCAAGGACTGGACCGCCATCAAATCCGCTATCAAGTCCGACATCAGCGGCTACCTCTTTAAGACCACCAAACGCAACCCCATGATCCTGCCCGTGATCATGGAAATCTGAATCATAAACCGCCGCAGTGCTGCGGCGGTTTTTTCATGCCTTGACGGCATCAGTGCATCCATGGTATCATTTAGAAAAATGTGCTGAGAGGTGTTAAGTTTGCCTTATCTGAACCTGGAAAACGGAAGAAAGCTCTATTACGCGGAAGAAGGCAGCGGACAGCCAGTGGTATTCATCCACGGCTGGAAGGCCAGCGCCGATGTATATGCGGACGCGTCTTCCACACTCACCGCAACCGGGAACTACCGCTGCATCCGCTACGACCAATGCGGCCATAAGCGTTCTGACATACCCGAAAGCGGGCCGACCCTGCAAACGCTCGCCTCAGACCTGCACAATTTGATCACGCAGCTTCAGCTGGAAAAGCCCATTTTGGTGGGCTGGTCCATGGGGGCTATGACCATTTTGGAATACATACGCCTTTACGGAAGCAACGGTTTGCGCCGCGTCGTGCTGGTGGACAGCGGCCCACGGGCGCTGGCGGCCGATGATTGGCACTGCGGCCGCAGGAACGGCAACTACACTATGGATGCTTTGCATGCCGATTACCGGCAAATGCAGGCAGATTTCCATGAATTTTTGCGGCTGTATTACCTGAGCAGCAAACCGGAATACCACAAGCTTACCCTTGCCCAGCAACAGGAGCATGTAAAGGAGCGGATGATCGGTTTTGACAGCCGGGTGCTGACCGAGCTTTGGTATTCCATGAACCAGCGGGATCACCGGGCGCTGCTGCCGGACATCACTTGCCCCGTGGCGGTATTCCACGCGGAAATCATGCCCTCCTGCACGCCGGAGGCCGCCGCTTACTACGACCGGCAGATTCGCGCGCCCCATAAGTGCGTGCTGTTTGCAGGCTGCTCCCACGCACTGATCACCGAAGCGCCCAGCCGCTTTACGGACGAGCTTCTGCGATTCTTTACGGAATGAGGTAACTATGCGATATTACTTTGCCCCCATGGAGGGTTTGACCGACGGTGTCTACCGCAAGGCGCATAATGCCCATTTTACCGGTGTGACCCGGTATTATATGCCCTTTATCTCCCCCACTGTCCACCGGACACTGACACCCCGTGAGACCCGGGAGCTGCCGAAAGCAGACACCGTTCCATTCACGGCTGTCCCCCAGCTGCTGACCAAAGTATCGGAGGATTTTCTTTGGGCAGCCGGTGTGTGCCGTGACCTGGGATATGAAGAAGTGAACTTGAATGTAGGCTGTCCCTCCGGAACCGTCACCGCTAAGGGAAAAGGCGCCGGAATGCTCCGGGACCTTGACCACCTCCGGCACTTCCTGGATGACATCTACGCATCGGCTCCCCTGCCCATATCCGTCAAGACCCGCCTGGGCTTTGAAGATCCGGCAGAGTTTCCTGCCATTATGGACATTTTTAATGACTACCCCATTTGCGAGCTGACCGTCCATCCTCGCGTTCGCAAGGATTTCTATAACGGCAATGTCAATATAGATGCTTTCCGTTATTGCCTGGAAGTCAGTAAAATTCCCGTGTGCTATAACGGCAATCTGTGCAGTGTCTCCCAGATTGAAGCTTTTCAAAAAGAGTTTCCCCAAGTGGAAGCAGTAATGATCGGCAGAGGTCTTATCGGCGATCCCGGCATGCTGACCCCCGGCGGCACCACCGCTGACACTTTGGAACACTTTATGGATACCTTACTGGAAGAGTATCAAATAGCTTTCGGCAGCGCCCGCAACGCCATGTTCCGCCTGAAGGAAAACTGGCATCTGCTGGCTTACCGCTTTGAAGGCAGCGAAAAGCTGATCAAGCGCCTGCGCAAGACCACCGACCTCACAGAATACAAGCAAATTACCCGGGAAATATTCCATACCCTCCCCCTCACACCCGAACTTCGGGCAGATTGGTAATCAGAACGGCGTGCAGATGATTCTGCACGCCGTTTGTATTTTATTGCTCCCAACCGGGTTCCATAAAGAATGGTCTGGGTGTCCAGCCGGGGATGAAGGACTCGGGCTCTCTGAGATCCTCCACGGGGATCTCCAGCTTACCCAGTTCCGGGCAGGATACCGTGATCACTTCTCCGGGAAGGAACTTCTTATCCACAGGGATGCGAATGGGTGTACCCGCAGCGCCCAGAGAAATCAGGTCATACTGCCGGTAAGGGATCAGCTTATTCATCTGCCGCAGCAGTTCCGCAGGATCAAACTGCAGATTCTTCTGATCAAACACCTGCGTACCCAATGTCTCGGATTCCACCGTCAGCTGCAGATCGCGGGCATGAATACCGGCAAACAGTTCGCAGGACAATACCTGAGAGCCATCACTGTACAGACTGTACCAGTAGCACATATGCTCATCTCTCGCCACGGTATCCTTGGATGCCAGAGCGATTCCGTCATCGCTGATGGCCAGGCCCAGGCCGATACCCAGCACCGCATCCTTGCAGGCATCATAATCTCTATGGACCACATCGTGAGCGACCAGGAAATACAGTTGGGGATACAGCTTCAAATTCTTACGCCAGGGCTCCAGCACCAGCTTGCCCTCCGGCGCAACGGTATCATAGGGCACCGGCAGCAGCCGGGGATACCGGCGCATAGCCATGCCAACATCCGCATAGGCGGCTTCGGAATTTAGATCCACCAGGCAGGTGGTAAAGGGCTTGGGAAAATCAGAACGCTTCATAGCTCAGATCTCCTTTCTTTCATCACGGATACACAGCCGCAGCGTGCCAAGCTTTTGGGTCTTCACCTGCAAATAGGCATTTTCCGGATATTTTCCGTTAGGGCTGGGATAACCGTCATAGGTAATGGAGGCAGTGCTGAGCATATCGCCGGGGCGCAGGGTCATGAAGCCGCTGGCATAGGCCACCATTTCACTGAGCGTAAAGATCACAGCCTTGCCGCTGCCCAGGGATACCAGGCGGCCGCTTTCCCGCTCTTCCAGCAGCTGATCGTGGGGATCGCCCACCTCATCCTTGGTGGTGATGTAAGGGCCGATGGGGGTAGGCACCTGGGTATTGCCATTGTAGCAGCCTTCATAGGCATAATCGGCAAAGACCTTGTCCTCCGCAGGCATGGTCCATTTTTCTTCCTCAGGCATGGCCCATTCCTTGTCGAAGGGAGCATGGTATCCGCCGCCATGGTCCAGCATGTTGGTGTAGCCGAAAATGTAGTTTTCCACCTGATCTTCCGGTACACTGTGGCAGGGTTTTCCCATAACCGCGATCATTTCATAGTTCCAGCCGGTACCCTTAAAGCCGTCACGCACAACCATGGTATGCTTATGCCCTACCAGGTTGAAGTTATACCGCTGTTCCATAACGGGCTGTCTGCAAATGCGGGACAGGCCAACACGGGTATGAACGGCGCTGTTGCCCCGGGCGGTAAAGAGCTTGGGAACGGCAGGCAGAGGCGGCAGGAATCGAGCATCTGTCAAAGGTTGGGTATCGATTTTCCTGCCATCAACCAAAGAACGGATACGCTGATTCAGCTGCACCACGGTATCGCAATAGGTCTCGATAAAGGTTGCCATCTCGTTGACAGGCTTTTCTCCAAGCATCTCAAGAGCCGCAGGAACGCTGACCCAGTTCTCGCCGTAAATTGCGGCCAAGGAAGGGCCTTGTTCTGTCTGAATAATACCGATCTTCATTTGGTCTCCTCCTCACTCAAAAGTCGCCGGTGTAACCGGGCTCCAGGAAGAATTCTCTGGGTTTCCAGCCGGGGATCACCACAGCAGGATCCCGCCGGTCATCCACGGTAATTTCCAGCTTGCCCAGCTCCGGGCAGGACAGGGTGATCACTTCGCCGGGCCGGAATTTCTTGTCCACCGGCAGGTCAATAGGCTTGTCCGCAGCTCCCAGGCAGATCAGATCGTACTTGCGCATGGGAACGATAATATTCATCTCCCGCACCAGTTCCTCAGGATCAAACTGCAGATTGGCCTGATCGAAGACCACCTTACCCAAAGTGGGAGACTCGATGGTCAGCTTCAGATCACGGGCATTCAGACCCGCCACCATATTCTGCGCCAACAGCTGCGCGCTGTTGCTGTAGAGGCTGTACCAGTAGCACATGAACCGGTCACGGACAGCAGGATTTTCGGAAGCCATGGCAATGCCGTCATCGCTGCAGGCAAGGCCCATGCCGATGCCCAGCACGCAATCCGCGCAGGAATCCTCATTCTTGGCAACGGTGTCATGGGACACGATAAAGTACAGCTGGGGATACAGCTTCATATTCTTGCGCCAGGACTCCAGCACCCACTGATTCTCACTGGGGGCAATTGAGCGGTAAGGAATGGGCATCAGCCGGGGATAGCTGCGCTTTTCCATGCCGCGGTCGGCATAAGCGCCTTCGGAATTGATGTCCACCAGATAGGTGGTAAAAGGTTTCGGAAAGTCAGAACGGTTCATTTCTCAAAGCTCCTTTCTTCCTTGATCCGCACACGCAGAGTGCCCAGCTTGTCGGTCTTCACCTGCACATAGGCATTCTCAGGCCAGGGACCGGGGTAACTCTGGTAAGCGTCGTAGGTAATGGAAGCGGTACTTGCCATATCGCCGGGCCACAAGGTCATAAAGCCGCTGAAATAGGCAACCATCTCATTGATGGTAAAGGTAACCGCCTGGGCGCTGGCATAGGAGATCAGACGGCCATTCTCACGCTCTTCAAAGAGCTGATCATGGGGATCGCCCACCTCGTCCTTCGTGGTAATGTAAGGGCCGATGGGGGTAGGTGTCTGGGTACAGCCGTTGTAGCAATCACCGTAGGCCCAGTCGTCAAAAATCCGGTCCTCGTCCTTCATGTCCCATTTTCCGCCAAAGAAAGGGTTGCCGTAGCCGCCGGCAAATTCCAGCATGTTGGTATAGCCAAAGATATAGTCTTCGGCATTTTCTTCGGTGACATTGTGGCAGGGTTTACCGATGACCACGACCATTTCGTAGTTCCAGCCATAGCCCTTGAAACCTTCATCCGCCACACAGACCACATCATGGCCGGCCAGATTGAAGTTATACCGCTGCTCCATCACCGGCTGCTTGCACACCGGGCGCTTCTTAATGCGGGTGTGCAGAGCGCTGTTGCCCCGGGCGGTAAAGAAGGTAGGTGTCGCGGGCAGCGGCGGCAGGAAGGTAGCACCGGCTACGGGATAGGTATATTCCTTCGCCTCACCCTTTTCTACCAATGCATAGATCCGCTTGTTCAGATCCACCACGGTATCGCAATAGGTTTCGATAAACTCCGCCATTTCGTTAATGGGCTTTTCTCCCAAAGCTTCCAGCGCCTTGGGGACGCTGACCCAGTTTTCGCCATAGAAGGCAGCCAGACTGGGGCCTTGCTCCGTTTGCATAATGCCGATTTTCATATTCATCATCCTCCGCAAAATATGCAGATATTTACGCGCCTTGCGCTGATGTAACCATAACATATTTTACAAAAAATGCAAGCACACAGTTATTCCTGTGTGCTTGCATTTTACAATTTGCCTTTGGGAATCCTTCCGGTCTTCTTGACAGTTTTTCTCCCAAAGACTATAATCTTGTCAAAGAGGTGATGGGCTGTGAAGGCATTGCTGATTGGTCAGAAGAAAGCTGGACCACCATGCATCAGCAGTCCCCGGATCCGCTACCGTTTTGAGGTGGTAAAATGATGGAACAATATGATGTTTTTATCTCCTTTAAAAATACCGACAAAAACGGCCGCTCCACACGGGACGCGGCTATGGCGGAAGCGCTGTACCGCTGTCTGCGGCAAAAGGGTATTCAGGCATTCTTCAGCAAATACTCCATCGACGAGTCCGCCCGGGCAGATTATGTAGATGCCATCGATAATGCACTGGAAAGCGCTACTGTCTTCGTTGCAGTGGGCACTTCCCGGGAGCATCTGGCATCCGGATGGGTGAAACATGAGATCAACCAATTCCGTACCATGCTGAACGAAGGCGGTGTCAAAAAGCGCGCCATCGTCAGCTACCGCTCCACGGATTTTTCTCCCAACGATTTACCTTCCGGCCTGCGGTGTTATCAATCCTATGATGATCAAAAGTCCGTTGTTCGCTTTGTGGAAACTTGTCTGCAAAAGGCCTCCGGTTTCCGAAATGACGGCGAATATACAACGCTGCTCTATGAAAATGATACCGCTGCCCAATCTGCCTCCGATCCCTCTTCCTTCGGTGACCGTCCGGGGTTGCAGATCGGAAGCATACTGGACGGCCGCTATGAGATCCTCTCTTTGATCGGACGGGGCGGTATGTCCAATGTGTATCTAGCCACAGATAAACGGCTGAATAAACGCTACGCCGTGAAAGAGACACGCTTTCGCGATGATAAGGATGCCGCGGTCATTCTGGAAAGCCTGCATACCGAAGCAAGTTTGATACAGAAGTTGGATCACCCCTCCATTCCGAAGATCTACGATGTGATCGACAACAGTGATGCTCTGATCATCGTGATGGAATATGTGGAAGGCGACAGTTTAAATAAACTGCTGGCCATGTCCGGTTCTTTGAAAGAAAAGCAGGTATTGGATATTGCCCATCAGCTGGCCGGGATCCTCATGCATCTGCACGACCGCCCAACGCCGATCATTTACCGGGATATGAAGCCGGCAAATATAATACTGCAGCCAAACGGGTCTGTGAGCCTGATCGACTTCGGTACAGCCAGGGAATATAAAAAATATGCTTTGCGTGATACCACCTGCCTGGGTACTGTCGGTTTTGCGGCCCCCGAGCAGTTCGGTGGCATGGGACAGACAGATGCCCGCACGGATATTTATAATCTAGGTGTCACACTGTACTACCTGGTCACCGGCAAGAATCCGGCAGAACCGCCCTATGAGATTCTTCCTATCCGTCAGGTCAACGCTAACCTGTCCCGGGGTTTAGAATATATCATTCAAAAATGTGTTCAAAAGGATCCCGACGCCCGCTTCCAGTCCGCCCGGGAACTGCTGGACGCACTGGATAATATCAAAAGCCTGGGAAACCGCGCCTTACTGATGGCTCTTTTTAACCCCAGCGTTCCCCGTCCAAAGAAAAAGGCCGCCCCAAAGGGTAAGCCCCAAAAGAAGGCTCCGGCTCCCTTTGCGATCCCCGGAAGCAGCTCCACTGTGGTACTGCCAAAACCCAATACCCCTCCGGCTTATTATCAGCCTCCGGTGGTGCCGGTCAGGCCCAATAACCCTCCCGGATTTGTCCCGCCTCCTGTCTCCCCGGTTATAGCCCCGGTTCCGAAAATCGCAACATCGGCGCGCCTGGTCAGCAGTCCTCCGGCAGGCGTTTACCCACCGACGGTTGTTCCCATTCCGAATAACGGTCCGCTGGAACCTTCAGCTCCCACGGAGACCCTGATTGTACCCACTCCCCCGGTTGCCGCTCCCGTTGCTGCCGAACCGGAGCAAGCGCCTTCTTCCCCGGAAAACGCAAAACCCACAGCCAAGAAAGTCACGGTCCGTCCCAAAGTTTCCCGGAATACCGATGCGGAAACAGAGGCACTGATTACGAAGCTTGCAGCGCTGGATACCAGGCAGAAGCAGCTTGTCCTTGATCTGATTGATCAGCTTTCCAAGTAATCACAAACACCGCCCCGGATGACATCCGGGGCGGTCAGTGTGTCAAAAAAGCCACCATAACTGCATGTCATTGCGAACCAGTCCGCAGACTGGTGTGGCAATCTCGTAAATAGACGAAAAATGTACGGTTTTCTAAGCTAAAAAGTTAGAAAATCGACGAGATTCCCACGCCAGTGTGAGCACTGGCTCGGAATGACGTAGTTTTTTGACAGTCTAACCGCCCCGGATGACATCCATCCGGGGCGGTGTACTTATGATTCTGCTTGTGCTTAATATGCCAGGTCGCCCTTGCCGAGAACGATCTTCTTGTAGTTGACTTCCATGGGGTAAGCTTCTTCCGCCTGCTCCATCAATTCTTCGCACAGGTCGGTGACCAGGCTGTCCTTACTTCTGCGGATCCATCCTTCCTCGCCGTAAACGAAGAACATAATGTGATAGCCGTAGTTAGTCTTTACCAGGCCGGTATCGCCGTACTGTCTGCTTTCGTCGAAGCACCAATCATTGAAAGTCGGCACCATTTGGCCTTCGTAGACATAGGTATACAGGCCGCCGGTTCCCTGAGAGCCGGGATCTTCCGTCTTCTCTGTCGCCAGTGCGGCAAAGGAATCCTCCGTAGCTTCTCCATCTTTCCACTGCTTCAGGATTTCCTCTGCCTTCGCAAGGCAAGCTGCCCACTCTTTTTCGGAATAGGTAGCCTGACCCAGCTCATCCTTGGTGCCGCCGGTGGGACAAACCAAAATATGGCGCACATCGATCAGCTTGCCGCTTTCCTGGTCCACACCGTACTGAGACTTGATCGCGTCGGCATGCTCTTCATAGTATGCGGTGATCTCGTCCTGAGAGGGATTCATCTCATCATAGAGCTTTTCAAAGTACTGCATGCCGCCGTAGTAGATTTCCATATAGTGGCGGTAGGCCTCCACATCCGCGGAAGGACCCATGTCCGCCTGGACCATCTCATCACCGCTGGCAAAACCGTATTCACCGGCGCTGGCTTCCATAGAAAGGATCACTGCATTGATCTGGTTGGCCAGTTCTTCGGACATAGCGAAGCCTTCCTTTTCGGCCTGCAGCAGCAGGCTCTGATAGCTGTGCCAGGTATTCAGCGCGCCATCCAGGAAATACTGCTCCCAGGTCTGGCCGCCCTCTTCCACATACTGTGCAGACAGTGGCAATGTCAGGTCCAGCCCCAAATAGCTCAGGTAGCTGCTGTAGTTCTGCAGGAACTCATAAAGGCCCATCCAGTAAAACACCTGGAACTGGGCATTGGTCAGTTCCTCGTCGCCGATGGTTGCGATAACCGTATCCTTCGCCTTCACAGCCGATTCCTTTTCGGCATAGTACTGCGCTTTGTAATAAACATCGTTTGCCTTGGGCTTCAGGCTGCCGTTGATGCCGTACCACACCGCTGCGGCCAGGCCAAGCACCAAAGCGAAGCAGGCTACGATGGCCGTTACCTTGATCCAGGTTTTCTTCTTCGCAGGTGCCGGATTCTCTTCTTCCGCATTTTCCGCAGGACACTCTTCTTCCGGAATATCCTCAGTAATCTCGCAGTTATGCTCCACTTCCTCAGCAATTTCACTGGGAATAATGGTAACATCCTCCACTTCAGTCACAGGCACTTCCTGTTCCTGCACTGCTTCTGCTTCGATTTCCGCGCCGCAGACGGGGCAAACCGTTGTACCATCTTCTACATGCACATGGCATTTGTTACAGATCATACTTTCCTCTTTCCGCTCTTTACAGAGCACATTATCCCTGCGAGTTTATCACAGCGCCGCAAAAAAAGCAAGGGTCACGGGAAAATGTTTACAAATACGCAAAAAACGCAAACAGCCCTTGCAAATTTACCGCGAAAATGGTATTCTTTATAGTTGAGATAGTATTGTCGGAGGATTGACAATGAATACAAAAACAACTGTGATTTCTCAGGAGCAGCTGCAGCAGCAGTTTGACTTCTGCGCGAAAATACATGCCCTTTGGCACAGCCGCGGCACAACGCCCCTTGCCTATGTGGAAACCTACGGCTGCCAGCAAAACGAAGCGGATTCTGAACGGATCCGGGGACTGTTAAGTCAGTGCGGCTATGCAATGACCGACACCGCAGAAGGTGCCGATGTGGTTGTAATGAATACCTGCGCCATCCGGGAACACGCGGAGCAGCGTGTCTTCGGCAATTTGGGCGCTTTGACCCACACCAAGCGCCGCCATGAAGGCCAAAAGATCTTCCTTTGCGGCTGCATGGCCGGCCAGGATCATGTGGTACAGCGGATCAAAAAGAGCTATCCCCATGTGGACGGTGTTTTCTCCACCCATCATCTGTGGCAGTTTGCCGAGATCCTGCATCGGGTGCTGACCACCGGCAAGCGCACTTATTTTGTAGAAGACGAAGCCGGCTCCATTGTGGAAGGTCTGCCTCAAAAGCGGGACAACACATTAAAATCCTGGGTATCCATCATGTACGGCTGCAACAATTTCTGCACCTACTGCATCGTACCCTATGTCCGTGGTCGGGAGCGCAGCCGCAAGCCCGAGGATATTCTGACAGAGTGCCGTGCGCTGATCGAAGCCGGTTCCAAGGATATTACCCTATTGGGTCAGAATGTCAACTCCTACGGTAAAGACCTGGCAGACGGCATGGACTTCGCAGATCTTTTGAAAGCCATTTCCGAGATCCCCGGCGAGTTTCTCATCCGCTTTATGACCAGCCATCCCCGGGACGCTTCCAAAAAGCTTTTCGATACCATGGCTGCTTCCCCCAAGATTGCAAAGCAGCTGCATCTTCCCTTCCAGTCCGGTTCTTCCCGTGTGCTGAAGGCTATGAACCGCCACTATGACCGAAAGACTTATCTGGAAAAGGTTCACTATGCAAAATCCGTCATGCCCGATTTGGTGCTGACCAGCGATGTAATCGTGGGTTTCCCCGGTGAGACCGCCGAAGAGTTTGAGGAAACTTTGTCCCTGATCAGCCAGGTACACTCCGATTCCCTGTTTACTTTCATCTTCTCCCCCCGGGCCGGTACCCCTCCCGCTTCCATGGATGATCCCACCCCCAAAGCGGAGAAAAACGAGCGTTTTGACCGGCTGTGCGCTCTGCAAAATTCCATCTCTGAGCAGATTCATCAAAGTTACATCGGCAAGACCATGCGTTGTTTGGTAGACGGTCAGGATAAGGATCTGCTGACCGCCCGTACCGAAGGCGGACGATTGGTCCGTTTCAGCGGTGATCCTTCCCTGATCGGCAGTTTTATCGATTTGACCATCACCGGTGCTACTACCTGGAGCTTGACCGGAGAAAAGGAGGCCTGACATGGCTGACAAGAAGCAGGAACTGACACCTATGAAGCGCCAGTACAATGCCATTAAGGCAGAAAACCAGGATTGCATCCTGTTCTTCCGTCTGGGCGACTTCTATGAAATGTTTGACGAGGATGCTCGCGTAGCTTCCCGGGAGCTGGACCTGACCTTGACCACCCGTGACCGTGGTAAGCCTGCCGAAGAGCAGACTCCCATGTGCGGTGTCCCTTACCACAGTGTGGATGCCTATATCGCAAGATTGGTATCCAAAGGCTATAAAGTCGCTATCTGTGAGCAGACGGAAGATCCCGCCACTGCAAAGGGTCTGGTCAGCCGGGATATCACCCGGATCGTTACCCCCGGTACCGTCACCGAAAGCTGTATGCTGGAGGAAAGCCGAAACAATTATATGGCCTGCCTGTACGCAGAGAACAAGAAGTTCGGTTTGGCATTCTGCGATGTTTCCACCGGCGCCTTTTTCGCAACCGTCTGCCCCGATGAAGAAACAGCCGTTTCCGAATTGGGCCGCTTTGCCCCCAGTGAAGTGATGCGCGGCGGCAGCTGCGCGGTATCCTCCGTAATCGACCACGCGCTTTTCCACCATCTGCACTGCTGTGTGGATGAAGGTCTGCCGGCCGGTTTTACCACAGAAGATGCCGAGATTCTTCTGCAGCAGCACTTCGGTACTTCCCTGGCGCAGCTGGGTCTGACCGGGCTTCCCGAAGCCATTATGGCCAGCGGCGCTCTTTTGAAGCAGCTTCTGTTCGTGCAGAAAAACGAGCTGAAGCATATCCGCAGCCTGCAGTATTACACCACCGGCATCTTCATGGAGCTGGACATTGATGCCCGCCGGAATTTGGAATTGACCGAAACCCTGCGCACCAAGGAAAAGCGCGGTACGCTCCTTTGGGTGTTGGATAAGACCCAAACCGCCATGGGCGGCCGTATGCTGCGCAGCTGGCTGGAAAAGCCGCTGCTGGATCCCACCCAGATCAGCCGCCGCCACAGTGCTGTGGAAGAACTGGTAAACAACACCATCTGCCGGGGGGAGCTGCAGCAGGCGCTGAAAGGCGTTACGGATTTTGAGCGTGTCATGACCCGCATCGTCACCGGCTCTGTCAACTGCCGGGATCTGCTGGGTTTGGCCAGCGGTTTCCGGTCACTTCCGGAAGTGAAGCAACAGCTGTCCATGATGGAGTCTCCCCTGCTTCGTAAGCTGGAGCAGGCCATTGATCCTCTGACCGATTGCGCCGACCTGATTGAGAATACCATCAAGGAAGATCCCCCCATTACGATTCGCGAGGGCGGTATCATTCGTCCCGGTGCCAATGCCGAAGCGGACCGTCTGCGGGATCTGATGGACGGCAGTAAGGGCACAATCCTTGCGATAGAGGCGGAAGAAAAAGAAAAAACCGGTATCCGTACCCTGAAAGTCAGTTACAACCGTGTATTCGGCTACTATATTGAAGTTTCCAAGTCCTTTGCGGATCAGGTGCCTGCGCACTATATCCGCAAACAGACCCTTGCCAACTGTGAGCGCTACATCACCCCTGAGCTGAAAGAGCTGGAAGAGCAGGTACTCACCGCCAAAGAGCGGCTGACCGCTTTGGAGTATCAGATCTTTACCCAACTGCGGGAGCACTTGGCGCAGCAGGCGGCAAGAGTGCAGGCTGTAGCCGCAGCCGTTGCTGCCGCTGATGTGCTTTGCAGTTTGGCAACCGTTGCCGTGCAGCGGGGTTACTGCCGTCCGGAGATCACTCTGAACGATGAGATCTCCATCAGCGAGGGCAGACACCCGGTCGTAGAGCAGATGCTAAAGGATTCTTTGTTTGTTCCCAACGATACCCAGCTGGGTCTCAAGGACAATCAGGTATCCATCATCACCGGTCCCAATATGGCCGGTAAGTCTACCTACATGCGCCAGGTAGCGCTGATCGTGCTGATGGCTCAAATGGGCTCTTTCGTACCTGCAAGATCTGCCCGGATCGGTTTGGTTGACCGGGTATTTACCCGTATCGGTGCCAGCGACGATCTGGCTTCCGGTCAGTCTACTTTCATGGTGGAAATGAGCGAAGTGGCTTCCATTTTGAAGCATGCCACCGCCAGAAGCCTTTTGATTTTGGACGAGATTGGCCGCGGTACCTCTACATATGACGGCATGGCCATCGCCCGGGCGGTACTGGAATATGCCGCCAACCCCAAGAAGCTGGGTGCCAAAACCCTCTTTGCCACCCATTATCACGAACTTTCTACCATTGAAAATGAGCTTCCCAATGTCAAGAACTACAACATCGCCGTGAAAAAGCGGGGCGATCAGATGATCTTCCTGCGCAAGATCGTGCCCGGTGCCACCGATGACAGCTACGGTGTGGAAGTGGCCAAGCTGGCAGGTCTGCCCAATGCGGTCATCAACCGGGCAAGAGAGATCCTGGAAGAGCTGGAAAGCCAGGATGGGCGCACCGTTGTGGTAGCTGCTCCCCAGCAGGAAGATCAGATCAGCATGCTGGATCTGCGCAGCCAGCAGGTGTGTGCCGCATTGGAAGCCATTACCGTGGAGACCCTGACACCGATTGAAGCCATGAACGAGCTTTACAAGCTCAAGAAAATGTTAAGCTGATGAAAAAAAGACTATCTGTAACACCCACAAGAAAAGAATTGCTTTGGGGTGCCGTCTATATGATCCTGGAGATCTTCCTGCTGCCGGTGGTACTGGCGTTGGTGAATGACGCATTAGGGTCTCCCATGAGCGTGTCCGAGCTGAATGTGATATTCTTCATTGTCAATTTCGGCATCACTACACTGATCTTTCGCCGTTTTATCAAAGAGACCCTGATCGATGGACTGCAGCATCTGCCACAGATTCTTTTCGGCGCGCTTCGGGGATTTTTGATCTATTGGGCAGGCAATCTGCTGATGACCATGCTGATTTTGCGGCTGGATCCGGATTTTATGAATGTCAACGATGCCGCCATCGGCACGATGGTGCAGAAGGATTTTCTGCCCCTGGCTATCTGCACGATCTTCTTTGTACCTGTTACGGAGGAATTATTGTTCCGGGGTGTTCTGTTTGCCGGCTTTTATAACCGCAGCCCTATCAAAGCATTTCTGTTCTCAGTGGTCGTTTTCAGTGCTATCCATGTGACCGGATACATTTTAGGTTATTCCTGGGATACCTTGCTGCTGTGTTTTTTGCAGTATATCCCCCCAAGCATCGCTTTGGGCTGGGCATATGCCCGATCCGGCAGCATTCTGTCGCCCATGCTTATGCACATTGTTATTAACGCCATTGGCATTTTTGCCATGAGGTAATGTCTATGCCAAAAATTATTCAGTTATCTCCCCATGTTGCCAATTTGATCGCCGCCGGTGAAGTGGTGGAACGGCCTGCCAGTGTCGTCAAGGAACTGCTGGAAAATGCCGTGGACGCCGGTGCCAGCCAAGTCACCGTTGAGATCCGTGACGGCGGCATGACCTTTCTGCGGGTCACCGACAACGGCTGCGGTATGTCGCCGGAGGATGCCCGCACGGCCTTTTTGCGCCATGCCACCTCCAAGCTGCGCAGCGCGGAAGACTTAGCCGCCATCTCCACCATGGGTTTCCGTGGTGAAGCGCTGGCAGCCATCGCTTCTGTCAGCCGCATTGATCTGATGACCAAAACACCCGGTGCCATTGCCGGTACCAGCCTCCATCTGGAAGCCGGAAACATCACTGAAGAATCCGAAGCCGGTTGCCCCGACGGTACAACCATTATCATCCGGGATCTGTTTTTCAACACCCCCGCCCGAATGAAATTTATGAAATCCGACACCGTGGAAGGCGGCCGTGTGGCTGCCGCTGTGCAGCAGCAGGCCCTTGCCCACCCGGAAGTGGCTTTTAAGTTCATCCGTGACGGCAAGCAGGTTCTCTCTACTCCCGGCACCGGCGGATTAGAAGCCGCTGTCTACTGTGTCTATGGCAGAGAATGCGCCAAAATGATCAAAGTCGACAGCAAGTGGGAGAGCTACCATTTGACAGGCTTTGTATCCAAACCGACGGATTCCCGGCCCAGCCGTGCGCTGCAGACTTTCTTTGTGAACGACCGGCCGGTCAAATCCCGGCTGCTGATCGCCGCTTTGGAGGAAGCCTACCGCAATCAGATCATGGTGGGCAAATTTCCCGCTTGTGTTCTGCATCTGCAGCTTCCTGCCAACACGGTGGATGTCAATGTCCATCCCGCAAAGACGGAAGTAAAATTCTTAAACGAAAAAGCCGTATTTGACTGTGTTCACTACGGTGTGCTGGGTGCCCTGAACAAGACCCCCGACCGTCCCCAGATGCAGTTCAAGCCCGCAACAACCCCCACCACACCCCAGGCTCCCAAAGCAGAGCCTCCGAAGGCTGCCCCTGCCAAGCAGGAAAACTTCTTCCGCACCATGACGACAGAAGAATTCAAAACCTTTTCCACCGCGTTGAAAGACGCGCCCAAGCCGAAGCCGGAAGCAGCGGCCGCCACCGTCAAAGCTATGGAAAAGCCGACGCACATGCCCTTGCGGGATTCCATCGTTCTGCCGGTCACCTTGCCGCCCCTGCCGGAAAAGCCGGTCATCACACCTGTTACGCAGGAAACGCAGCCGGAACCGGAGCAGACCGCGCTGCCCATGCCTCAGCAGATCCCCTGGCGGATGGTTGGTGAACTGTACAACAGCTACATTCTGGTTGAGCAGGGTGACGAAGCCTTCTTGATCGACAAGCATGCCGCCCACGAGCGGATTCTCTTTGAAAAGCTGAAAGCCAATCAGGAAGCCATCAGCGCCCAAACCTTACTGACCCCCATTCCCTGCCGGTTAAGTCCCGAGGGCTGCGCCGAGCTGCTGGCCAACACCACCCTTTTGGAAGAACTGGGTTTTGAAATCGAGGAGTTTGGGGACAATACCGTTCTGCTGCGGCAGATCCCCATGGATCTTTCCCCGGATCAAGCTGCTGAGACCGTGGAAGCACTGGCTGCCGATCTACTCAGCGGCCGACGGGAGCGGAAAGACTCCGTGCGAGACGAAGTGCTGCATACCGTAGCCTGTAAGGCTGCCATCAAAGCCGGTTGGGACAGCGATCCCAAGGAACTGGAGGCTTTGGTCAAGCAGGTCATGGCCAACGAAGATCTGAAATACTGCCCCCACGGCCGGCCCATTTGCATCAGCCTGAGCAAGAAGCAACTGGAAAAGCAATTCAGGAGAGCATGATATGGCACGAACAGAAAAAGCCATTTTTACCAATTTGTGTATGGTCTATGACCATGCGGGAAACATTCTCGTGCAGGACCGCAAAGATCCCGATTGGCCCGGTCTTTGCTTCCCCGGCGGTCATGTAGAGCCGGGGGAATCCTTTGTGGAATCGGTGATCCGGGAGGTTTGGGAAGAGACCGGCCTGACCATACAAAACCCGAAACTCTGCGGCACCAAACAATTTGAAACCAAAAACGGCGAGCGCTATGTGGTATTTTTCTATCAGGCCCACCGCTTTTCCGGTGAATTAAAATCCTCTGACGAGGGTGAGGTTTTTTGGATCTCCAAAGAAGACCTGCACAAATACACCCTCTGCAGTGATTTTGAAAGCATGATAAAGGTATTTGAATCCGATGAACTCAGCGAGTTCTACTATTGTAAGGAGGACGGCGGTTGGAAGCTGAAGCTGCTGTGAAGAATTTAATATGCATCGCAGGTCCTACCGCTTCCGGTAAAACCGCCCTGTCCATCGCTTTGGCAAAAGAACTGGATGCGGAGATCGTATCCTGCGACTCCATGCAGGTGTATAAACGCATGGATATCGGCACCGCCAAGCCGTCCATAGAAGAGCGGCAAGGCATCGTACATCATATGCTGGATGTGGCCGAGCCGGACGAAGACTTTTCCGTCAGTCGCTACTGCGCCATGGCTTCGCCCATCGTGGATGATATATTAGCCCGGGGCAAGACCGCCATCATCGTGGGCGGTACCGGTCTTTACATGGACAGCCTGATCAAAGGCAACGACTTTGCCCCCTTCCCTTCCACCGGTATGCGGGAAAAGCTGGAATCGCAGCCCATTGAAGCGGTGTATGCCCAGCTTCAGTCCGTAGATCCGGAAGCTGCTGTCCGGCTGCACCTTTCCGATAAAAAGCGGATCATCCGCGCTATGGAAGTTTACCTGGAAACCGGTGAAACCATCACGGAACATAACCGCCGTACCCAGGCGATCCCGCCTAAGTACCGCCCTCTTTGGTTTGCTTTGGAAGATGAAGACCGGCAGGATCTGTATGACCGGATCGACCGCCGGGTGGAGATCATGCTGGAGCAAGGCCTGATCGGCGAGATCAAGGGGCTTCTCGCTTCAGGAATTCCAGCCAAATGCACCGCCATGCAGGCCATCGGCTACAAGGAGTTTGTAGCCGCTTTGGAAGGCCATATTTCTATTGAAGAAGCTGCTTATCAGGTACAGCTTTCTTCCCGCCACTATGCCAAGCGCCAGCTGACCTGGTTCCGCCGCAATCCCAATATCCATTGGCTGCGCCGCAGCAAAGCCGTAGGCAGTGAAGAAATTCTTCATTTAGCCCGACAGGTTCTGCACGAAACCGACAAATGAAATCTGCTACCATATGTACATCCCAATCATCTTGAAAGAAAGAAGGAGTACATATGTCAGACACCGTCAATTTACAGGATGCCATTTTAAATGAAGTACGCCGGGAACGGGTTCCCGTTACGCTGTTCTTAATGAATGGCTTCCAGCTCAGAGGAATCATCACCGGCTTTGACAGCTTTGTGGTGGTGCTGGTCACAGATGGCAAGCAGCAGATGATCTACAAGCACGCCATCTCCACCCTGGCACCCATGAAGCCGCTGAAAGCCGCACAGAGTGCATAATCCAGGGGGCGACGGATCTTTCCGCCGCCCCCTCGGTATTCGTATATATTACGATAAATGATCGTTTAGCGGTGTAAAGCCTCCCTTGTCAAAGGGAGGGGGACCGCGTAAGCGGTGGAGGGATTCATCGCCCACAGGGCGATATGCTGCTTTGCAGCATGGAATCCCCCAGTCAAAAATCGGAGATTTTTGACAGCCCCCTTTCACAAGGGGGCCTTGCGTAGTGCGCGAAACGATCATTTACAGAAAGAGGGAATCCCCTATGTCCATTGCAGAAAATGTTGCCCTGATCAAAGAAAACATCGCCAAAGCCGCCATTGCCGCAGGCCGGGATCCCGGTGAAATTCTGCTGTGCGCCGCTACCAAAATGAACGACGCGGATGCCGTCCGGCAGGCCATCGCCGCCGGTGTGGATTGCTGCGGAGAAAACCGGGTGCAGGAGCTGACCGCAAAGCTGGCAGAAAATGCCTACGAAGGTGCGCCTGTGCATTTTATCGGCCGCCTGCAGACCAACAAAGTCAGGCAGGTGGTAGGAACCGTCAGCCTGATCCACAGTGTCGACCGGCTGAATCTTCTGGAGGCCATCCAAAAGGAAGCTGCCAAGCAGGGCATCTGTCAGGATATTCTGCTGCAAGTCAACATCGGACACGAGGATTCCAAGGGCGGTTTTTGGGAAGACGAATTGATGCAGCTCCTGCCAACAATGGGAGATTTTCCTAATGTTCGGGTCAAAGGATTCATGGCAATTCCCCCAATTTGCGAAAATCCCGCAGGAAACGACAAATTTTTTCAAAAAATGTATCAGCTGAGTGTTGACATCAGCGCAAAAAAATACGATAATGTATCTGTCGATATTATGTCTATGGGCATGTCCGACGATTATATCAGCGCGATCCGTTTCGGTAGTACCATGATCCGTGTGGGTACTGCCATCTTCGGAGAGCGTAACTATGCAGCGTCGCATCAAGCTTGATGTGAACATATAGGAGGATAAATAGAGATGAGTTTTTGGGATAACGTAAAAAAGTTTGCACAGCCCTACGCAGATGATGATTATGATGATTACGATGACGAAGAAATGGAAGAATATGAAGAAGAGGAAGTAGAAGAACCCGCTCCCCGGGCTTCCCGCCGTACTCCCAGCTTTACTTCTTCCGCATCTGGCGATACCGGTTCCGACTACAAGCCTGGCGCCACTTCCGCTCCCGTCAGCAGCGGCTTCAACGGTCAGGTTCTGAACATGAACTCCGGCAAGCAGGAAGTGGTTCTGTTCCATGCCAAGGCTTTTGACGATGCCGCCAAGGCTGCTACCGAGCTGCGCAGTAAGCGTGCTGTCATTTTGAACATGGAAAATGTGGATAAGGCGCTGACCCGCCGCGTCGTGGATTTTCTGTCCGGCTGCGTATACGCGCTGGATGGCCAGGTCAAGAAGATTGCCCAGTCCACCTACCTGTTCTGCCCTCACAGCATGGATATCGTAGGCGATTTGGAAACCTTCCAGGCCGAAGCTGAGAGCTACGTATAATTTGAACACGGAGGGATAAACCATGTTTACACCCCAGCAGATCGAACAGATTTCCTTTAACCGCGCCCCCTTTGGCGGTTACGATATGCAGGCTGTGGATGAATTCCTGGAGCCTTTGACCGAGGACTATATCACCCTTTACAAGGAAAACGCACTGCTCAAGAGCAAGATGCGTGTCCTTGTGGGTAAGCTGGAAGAGTACCGCAAGAACGAAGCTTCCATGAAAGATGCCATGGTCAACGCACAGAAGACCTGCGACAAAATGGTCAAAGAAGCGGAAGCCAAGTGCGCGCAGATGCTCAGCGATGCCAACGCTGCCGCTGCCGAAAACGCCAAGAACGCCGATGCCATCATCGCATCCGAGAACGAGCGTGTTGAGGATGCCAAAAAGGCAGCTGCTGCCCATATTGAAGAGATCCAGGAGCAGATCCGTACCTGCCTGAACGCGCTGGACCGCATTAAGGAAGCGAACCGTCCTGCCGCGGCACCCGCTTTTGATTTTGAGCGCGGCAATGGCCGCACTTCTGTCGATGCCAACGCAGAGGCAGTTGCCAATGAGATCTCTATGAATTTGGAAGCTCTGGTAGGTACTACCGAAGAGCCCCCCGTAAAGATCGAGCCCCAGCATCCTGTTTCCGACACTACCAGCAAGTTCGCAAACCTGCAGTTTGGCCGGAACTACGATCCCAACCACAAGTAATATACCGTAACGCAAAGACGAGGACACGCAAACAGAAATGCCGCTTTCAGAGAGCTGCCGGAAGGTGCAAGGCAGCAAGCGGCCGCTGATTTGTATCACCTCCGAGCAGCGCACCGAAACTTAGGAAGTAGGCTGCGCCGGGTACGCCCGATACAGCGCCTACGAGTGCTGCCGCAAGGCAGAACAAGAGTGGTACCGCAGAGGTAATACATGCCTTTGTCTCTTAGCAATAAGGGACAAAGGCATTTTTTATTGAATTAATATGGAGGTAACTTCCAATGGATTACAAAAACACGATCATCACCCCTAAGACCGACTTCCCCATGAAGGCCGGTCTGCCTGCCCGGGAACCCGGTATGCTGCAGCGCTGGGAAGAAATGGACCTGTACAATGCCATGCTGGAAAAGAATAAGGACCTGCCCCCCTTCGTTCTCCATGACGGCCCTCCCTTCTCCAACGGCTACATCCACATGGGTCACGCCCTGAACAAGGCACTGAAGGACTTCATCGTCCGCAGCCACGCCATGATGGGCTTCTACACCCCCTATGTCCCCGGCTGGGACAACCACGGTCTGCCCATCGAGCGGGCCATCGAGAACTCTAAGAAAAAGCTGAATAAGGATATGTCCGTGCCCGAGTTCCGCAAGGCCTGTGAAGACTTTGCCGAGGACTTCATTCAGAAGCAGATGGGCGGCTTTAAGCGGCTGGGTGTTGTAGGCCGCTGGGAGAATCCATACCGCACCATGGACAAGCATTTTGAAGCCCAGGAAGTCAAGGTCTTTGGCCGCATGTTTGACAAGGGCTTTATCTACAAGGGTTTGAAGCCCGTTACCTGGTGCCCCTTCTGTGCCACTGCTGTGGCGGAGGCCGATATCGAGTACAAGGACGATCCCTGTACTTCTGTTTACGTCAAGTTCCCCATGAAGGACGATTTGGGCAAGCTGAGCCAGTTTGACCTGAGCAAGACCTTCTTTGTGATCTGGACCACCACCATCTGGACTCTGCCCGGCAATATGGGTATCTGTCTGCATCCCCGGGACAGCTATGTCTTGGTTAAAGCCGAAAACGGTGAGACCTACATCATGGCGCAGGCTCTGATGGAAAAGACCATGAAGATGGGTGGCTTTGAAAACTACGAAGTCCTCGCCACCTATCCCGGCCAGTTCTTTGAGAACATGCTGGCCCAGCACCCCTTCTTGGATAAGACTTCCCGTCTGGTCAATGCTGAGTATGTTACCATGGATTCCGGTACCGGCTGTGTTCATACCGCTCCCGGCTTCGGTGCGGATGACTATCGCACCTGCATGCGCTATGGCATGGATCTGGTGGTTCCTGTGGATGACTACGGCCGCCATACTGATTATGCCGGTAAGTATGCCGGTCTCAAAACCGAAGAGTCCAACCCCATCATTTTGGCCGATATGCAGGAATCCGGAATGCTCTTTGCTTCCGAAAATATCATCCACTCCTATCCTCATCACTATAGCTGCAAAAAGCCTGTTATTTTCCGTGCCACTCCCCAGTGGTTCTGCAGCGTGGAGTCCTTTAAGGATCAGGCTGTCAAAGCCATCGAAAATGTGCAGTGGTTCCCCGCCTGGGGTGAAGATCGCATGATCAGCATGATCCGTGAGCGTGCTGACTGGTGTATCAGCCGTCAGCGCCGCTGGGGTCTGCCTATTCCCGTTTTCTATTGTGAAGATTGCGGCAAGCCTGTTTCCAACCCCGAATCCATCGCCAAGATCTCTGCTCTGTTTGACGAATACGGTTCCAATGTATGGTTTGAGAAGGAAGCTATGGAGCTGATCCCCGACGGCTTCACCTGCCCTCACTGCGGCGGCAAGACCTTCACCAAGGAAACGGATACCTTGGACTGCTGGTTCGACTCCGGCTCTACCCACTTCGCTTCTCTCATGAAGGACACTCCTGAGCTGTGGCCCGCTGATGTCTATCTGGAAGGCGCTGACCAGTACCGTGGTTGGTTCCAATCCAGCCTCCTGACCTCCGTTGGTGCGTTGGACCAAGGAGCACCCTTCAAGCAGGTCTTGACCCACGGTTGGGTCGTAGACGGACAGGGCCGTGCTATGCACAAGAGTCTTGGCAACGGTGTTGACCCCGCTGATCTGATTAAGGACTTCGGCGCTGACGTGATCCGCCTGTGGGCCGCCTCCTCCGACTACCATGCGGACGTCCGTTGCTCCAAGGAGATTTTCAAGCAAGCTGCCCAGAACTATCTGAAGTTCCGCAACACCGCCCGTTACTGTCTGGGTAACCTGGCCGACTTTGATCCCAACAAGGACATGGTTTCCGCTGAGAATCTGGAAGAGCTGGATAAGTGGGCACTGACCAAGCTGGATGCGCTGGTCAAGGCCTGCCGGAAGTCTTATAACGGCTATGAGTTCCACATGGTCTCCCATGCCATCAATGATTTCTGCGTTGTCGAGCTGTCCAGCTTCTACCTGGATATCATCAAGGATCGACTGTACTGCGAAGACGCTGCCGGTAACCGCCGCCGCGCCGCCCAGACCACCCTGTTCCTGATCGTCGACGCAATGGCAAAGCTGTTCGCTCCCATCCTGGCCTTCACCTGTGATGAGATTTGGCAGGCTATGCCCCACCTGGCATCCGACGATGCGCGCAACGTGCTGCTGAACCAGATGCCCGAGAATTTCGAAGGCTACATGCTGGATGATGCCGCCATGGCAAAGTGGGCAGCCATCATGAAGCTGCGCCAGGATGTCAACGGTGTTCTGGAAAAGGCTCGTGCCGAAAAGCGCATCGGTAAGGCTCTTGAAGCACATGTCACCCTGCAGGGCAGCGACGAGCTGAGAGTCGCCTGCGAAGGTGTCAACCTGGCTGAGATCTGCATCGTTTCCGCAGTCGATTGGTGCGCTCCCGAAGAAGGCGCCGAGGTTGGCCAGGGTGTGAACTACACCGATCTGACCATTGGCGTTTCCGAAGCCAAGGGTGAGAAGTGTCCTCGCTGCTGGATGCACTCTCTGGAGGCTAACGCCGAGGGTCTGTGTCCCCGCTGTGCCGCTGTGGTTGCAAAGCTGGACCTGGAAGTGTAATATTTACAAGCTCCCGGATGATTTCATCCGGGAGTTTTGGTTTTTCCCCTTGCCATTCTCGGCTGGGGTGGTATAATATTGGTATCTGAAAACAGGAGGCATGCCACATGGAAATGATGGACGCATTGGTAAAAGTCAACCCCGGTGTCGGTTTGGAGCTTATGAAGATGCCCATTCCCCGTCCCGGTCCCGGTGAAGTGCTGATTAAGGTCCACAAGACCGCAATCTGCGGCACGGACGTACATATTTACAACTGGGATCCCTGGGCTGTGGAGCATATCAAGGCCCCCATGACCATTGGCCATGAGTATGTGGGTGAAATTGCAGCTCTGGGTGAAGGTGTCACCGGTCTGAAAATCGGTCAGCGAGTTTCCGGCGAAGGTCATCTGACCTGTCATCGGTGCCGTAACTGCCACAACGGTAATATTCAGTGGTGTAAGGATACCGTTTCTGTCGGTGTTGACCGGGACGGTGCTTTCGCAGAGTATGTCTGCATTCCCGAATCCA
>JAZNLC010000019.1:0-8439 GCA_045578895.1 Faecousia sp.
CCAAGAAAAAAGCTGCATAAAAAACAGGAGTCTTTTGACTCCTGTTTTTTCTTATTGATAGGCCTTCAGCACTTCATAAAGTGTTCCGGTGGCACAGTTTTCCGTGCGGGTCTTTTCGCAGGCTGCCACGAATTCCTCATAAGTGCAGGTAGCTACATTGCATTTGACCTCTTCATTCTCCGTAATAAACTTCAGCTGGCAGGTATATACACCCCAGGAAGAGGTCCACCAGCCGGTAACGGTGGTCTTATAGTTCCAAATGGTCCAGGAGTATCCCCGGCGGTCAAAGAGGGAAAGTCCCTTCTGCCAGGCGTCCCGGTCTTCAAAGAAGGTAAATTCACCGATCAGCACCGGCACATCGTAATCCCTGCCGATGTTGGAAAGATCCTGATAGGCATAGAACAAATCGTAGGGCAGGATATCCGTAAACCAGTTGTACCAGTGGTACTCGTACTGCACATTCTCCCAGCCGTAGTCCTTGGGATCCGGCAGGCAGGAGAAATCCCAGCAGGCTTCCATGGTGACCACATGCGCATCGCCGTTGGCACGGATAGCATCGTAGATCTTGTCAAACACATCCCAGCATTCTTTTGTGGTAACGCCCTTATATACATAGGTAGGCTCATTCATCAAATCGTAGGTTGCGATCCACTTACCCAAGTCCGGTCGGCTGTTGGTATAATGATCGGATACAAAATCCCACAAGGCTACCGTTGCCGCCACATTTTCCTCGCTGTTCCAAAGACCCGCTACCCTCTGTGCCGCGCCGGAATGCTCGTAGCCACTTTGGCTGCCGGGCGCGCCGTGAAGGTCCAGCACCACATAGAGCTGATGCTTTGCCGCGTTCTCCACAAACCAATCTAAATACGCAAAAGCTTCTTCCTCAGCTTTCAGGCTTAAATCTTCATTCAGCACATTTAAGTAGTAAAACGGCAGACGGATGGTATTCAGCTTCAGGTCTTCTTTGATGATCCGAAAATCCGCTTCCGTAAAGAAGCAATCCCAGTAAAGCTTTAAAAGGTCTTCCAAGGCATATTCTTTCAGATTGGGATTCTTTTTCAAAGCTGTACGGAATTCCTCTTCCGTAAATTCCGGGTACTGGATGTTGCCGTCGCCGTCTTTGACATAAGCGCCATCCTCGTTTTTTAGCGGCTCCAACGCGAAGGGACTCATCCAGCCCTCCTGCAGCAGGATCTGCCCGGCATTGATGCCTTTCAGTTGCAGCCAGTTGCCCTGGGCATCATACAAAGATTTTCCACCGGCCTGCACCAGGCCCGTTTCGTTGACAATGGTCTGCGCTTGTTCCTTTGGGGTATAGTTTTTGGAATAGATCACCATACCGCCCACAAAAGCAGCGATGACAACCAAAACTACCGCAATTACGATCAGCGCAATTTTGATTCCTTTTTTCATCTGTTATTCCTCATAGCAGTCATACGTCTGCAACATATATTTACCGGTTTCATACAGCAGGTCGATGGCCTGCTTTTTCAGTTCAACGGAAGGGCTGTGGAGCTTGGTCACCGTTTCTCCGTTATGCTCCCACGCCTTACGGCGATAAGGCAGATTTATAGCATGGAGCAGCGTGTAGGATGCTTCAAAGGTAAAGGGGCCGTCATAGCCTACATCCAAAAGGCCCTGCATTACAGAATCGAAATTAATGATACCGGCAAAGGGCCATGTGTGATGATGAGGGCCGTCGCCGAAATTATCAGAAATATGCACGCCCTTCAGCTTGTCACCGATCTCTGTGATGCACTGATACTGACCCCGCTCTCTTGCTTTGCGGTTTAAGTTGCCGTGGGCCGTATCCCAGCAGGCCGCAAAGAGCGGATGATCCACATAATCGATAAACTCCCGCATTTCCTTGCCGGTTGACAGATGAAAATAGGCAAATTCATGCATATTCTCCGTCAGCACCATCACATTGTATTTTTCCATCAGATCAAACAGATCGCTGTAAAACCGCTTGTTCAGCTTCCAAAAATCCCAGTAGGACATATCCACATTGGCGCAGGCATGAACCACCGTGCTGGGAATGCCCAAAATATGGCAGGCTTCGATGGAACGGCGGATCGCCCGCAAAGCTACCTGATAGGTTTCCTCATCCAGTTGGGAATAGGCATTGACGCAGGGGGAATGGGATGCCAAAAAGCTGACACCGGCATAGGCTGCTGCATCACCCCAGCTATCGATTTTTCTGCGCCATTCGTCGCCGTCGCATGCAAAGGACTTATCCACCTGCTCCAGATTGATATAGCGAAACTTGGAATTCTTGAAGCTTTTGATCTCCTCTGCAATGGAGCTTACGTAACCGGTAAAATCACCGGTGGAAGTCACCAGTTTCATGTTTGCTCCTTTCACACAGTACCATCGGCAGCTGCCTTGCGCATGGCAGCCACCACACGGACACTGATCGTCAGTTGTTTCTCAAAGTCGCTGAACCGCGCCCGGATCTGTTCATCGGTTTCTTCCGGGTATTCCTTGACCAGCGCTTTCAGCCGCAGAAGGGGCTCTTTACTTTCGTCCAGCATCTTTTGCACCCCATCGCCCTCCGCGCGGGAGCCGCAGGGCACATAGTCATGGGCGGTAACGATCTGCTTTACCCCCAAAGCCCGGACTTTTTCAATGGCTTTCAAATGCTCCGCGGGATAGGAAATATTGGATGCCCAATCCCCGCTGCCGCGAATGCCCTGCTGCTGCAGGCAGTCTCCGGTAACCAGTGTCATGGTGCGCGTATCCAGCAGAGCGCAGCTGTCTATGGTATGTCCGGGAATCGTGACCACCCGAAAAGTATCCAGCAGCACGATACCTTCCTCCGCCAAAAGGAACGGACGGCCGCTGTATTTTTCCCGTAATGTTTGAGATCCGGTAACAATGCACACCTGCGGATATCTTTCCAGCAGCCGGGCAAGACCGCCGGAATGATCCGCGTGGTTGTGGGAGATAAAGACATATTTCAAATCTTCCTTCCCAATGCCCAGCCCTTCCAAAAAGGGAACGACCCTCTCATCGATGTCGCTGTCGAAGCTGGCCGCATCAAAGAGGATTGCGCCTTTCTCTGTTTTCAGCGCGTACACCGTAGTGAAAATATCTTTGTAATCTGTAGTAATATAGTGAATGTTTTCATTGATTCTCATAATCACGCCCCCATTCTTTGGCAATTGTATCACAGTCGCCATCAGAAAGCAACGGCAGCGCCCTTGTCATTTACCGTTTACCGTGATAGAATATAGCCACCTTGGAGGTGGGTATATGAACATCCGAATTTTGGAATTGATCGACGGTGCAAAGGCCGCCAAGGGCCTGACCGTTATTATTGATGTATTCCGGGCCATGACCGTAGAAGCCTATGTGATCCAAAACGGAGCTGCGGATTTGATCCCCATGGGCAGCGTAGAAGATGCCTATGCCTACCAGGATGCCCACCCGGGCACGATCCTCATGGGTGAGCGGGGCGGTGCCAAATGCCCCGGCTTTGATTTCGGCAATTCTCCTTCCCAGGTGAAGGATTTCGATTTCACCGGTAAGACCGTAGTGCATACCACCAGTGCCGGTACCCAGGGCGTTGCCAATGCCACCGGTGCCACCGAAATGCTCACCGGCAGCTTAGTAAACGCAAAGGCAATCGCCGAATATATCAAAACCAGCGGTGCGGAAGAGGTATCCCTGGTATGCATGGGCCTTGCAGGCAAGGAATCCACCCGGGAGGATACTCTCTGCGCTGAATATATCAAAGCGCTGGTGGAAGGCGCACCCATCGACTTGGCTGCAGGCATTGAAGAATGCAAGCGCACCAGCGGTGCTAAATTTTTCGATCCCAACAACACCATTTTCCCGGAAGAAGATTTTTGGCTCAGCGTGGAAGCGGACAAATTTGACTTTGTCCTCCATGTAGAGCAGGGCGCTGACGGCTGGATGCATACAATTAAAAAGAAATAACGGGGTGCAGCGGCACCCCGTTATTGATTTATTGTTTCACTTCCAGCAGCTGACCATTATACAGCCGGCAGAAAATTTTAGTATCTTTGGTCAGCACCTCTTCCGGGAAGATTTCCCCGAGTTTCACTTCCTTGCGGAAGAACTCCATATTGCGATAGGTATAGCGTTTTTCCCCACATTCCACAAAGACATCGGAAATAGCGTAGTTGGCTGTCAGCACTCTTTCCTTCAGCTCCGGCTCTACCGCCAAACGGATGCGCGCAGGCTGCACCAGCGTGGGATCTTTAAACTCCGCAAATGTAAAGGGAATATAGCCTTCGGTAAGCAATTGCCGGAAAGTATTATGGTATTCTACCCGGCCCTGCGCTGTGTAGTGGCTGCCGTCAGGCGCGATACGCAGGTGATTCCGATGATTCACGTAGCACACCTGCTCTCGCAGGAGGGTGAAGCTGGCATCCGGATCAATCGTGCCGTCAGCATTGCGAACTACCGTTGGTACAGCGCTGTTCATTCGTACATGGCCGTTGCAAACCAAGCCATCCGCGGGTTTCATCATGGCATAAGATTCAAACATCGTCTGCTCGCCGTTTTCCTGGCAAATCGTCCGGCAGTTGTAACCGTCCTCAGTACGAATAAACTGGGTTACGTTTTCTTTGCTGTATCGGTACGGGCCTACCGGCAGGCAGCCGTTCGCCTCAGTCATAAACATGGTATAACCCAGGTAGGCAGAGGTCACCACTCTTGCCCAGGCCATGGAGGCTGCGCCGGAGCAAGCGTTGCCGAAGCATCGGATATCGCAGAAAACATCACTGTCCGTGCTTAGCGTGCCCGTTTTAGAATCGTAAATCTCAGCCAAGCGGTAAAGATTGCCCGCGCCCCGGCTTACATAGGGAATGCCGCCGTAGATCTTGCCGCCTAAGAGCCGCCGGGACCGTTTTTGGCTTGCGATGGTATAGACGAAATCTTCCCGGAATTTGAAAGGGAATTCCGTTTCCAGGCGGATATAGTCCAGGCAGATCTGCCGCAGCTGTGCTTCCGTCATGGAAGCATTGGCTATGGGTATGGCATCCAACTGTGCCCGCAGATCCATCTGCGGCACAGTCGTAGTAGTTTGTCCGCTGCGAAGGAAAACCCGGAACGAAAAAGAGCCGCTTACCTCATGGCCGGTAAGAAGCGTTGTGGTAGTATTGATCCAGTAATCCGCCGTCGCGGTTTCGTAGGTCTCCAGTTCCTCCAAGGGAAGCACATCCTTCAACGGAATCTGGGTAACACCTTCTGCCGGGAAATCATGGGACCGCTCAAGGATCGTGTTTTCTTCTCTGTCCAGCACCTTCCAAAGGAACCGGACGGCGGGAACCCGGCAAGTAATGACCAAAGGTTCGATTTCTTTCAATGACGCAGCGTGGGCATAAAAGTCGCACTGTACCATTTGATTTGGTGAAGTACCGGGCTGACCGATCATTTCATACCAAGAAGTTTCTGTGGTTGCCATAAGAACACTTCCTTCTGTCTGTTTTTTTCATTATAGCACCGGGATTCTGAATTAGCTAGCGTTTTATATAAATATAGAAGTTCGATTGACTCTCTGATTGCAAAGTAACAACAAAGTAACAACCATAAAGTACAATGCTATGATATACTCTGGCTTAGGAGGTGTCATTGATATGAAGTTTAAAGACAAATTGAAAGAACACAGGATTGCAAATAAGCTTTCCCAACAAGCTCTTGCAGATGCCATCCATGTTAGTCGCAGCGCCATCGCAAAGTGGGAAAACGGATTGGGTCATCCCAGTGCCGATGCCATGGAAGCATTAACCACCTACTTTGGGACAGATTCCGATTATTTTGCCTCTGACATAGAAGTTTCTCCAAACGCCGTTTCAGCAACTACCGAAAAAGCATCCCCACATATAGCAAAGATCGTACAACGTTTCTGTATTTGGTTCACGGCAGTTGTCGGTGCAATCGCGCTCCTGTCAGGATGCTTTATCCTGCTAACCCAATGGAAATGCATCTCTCTCCCGCTGGACGGCATATCCGTTGAGGAAATCTATCGACTCCCTGATGGACGATTACATTACCGGCTGGATAACATCCCCGCACATGTATGGTGCAGCGAATGGGAGTTCCTGTTTACAGAGGATGGATGTTACTATATCATTCCCAAGCGGTCTATCGTTGAATTATCGAAAGATACGCAAAACAATCAGTTGGAAATGGATCAGTTACTGGATCCACAAGAATTAAACGCAGCAAACAAAAAAGCCGGTCTGCCCCAAATTACAAAATGGTATTTGGGCAAACCGGGAGATGCTATTTTGCTTTATGAAGACGGCATGGATGTTCCCCTTGCTCCAAAAGAGTTGTTGCTCAAATATGGTTTCAGTGAAGCAGATATATGGAATATGCTCCATTATTGCACAACGAATGTTGCCCATTAAGCAACATCTGAATCGGAATAGGCTTACATTTTCTTCTCAAAAGGACCGTTTAGCTGAGCAGTTGCCTAAAACGCATGTCATTCTGAGCGTAGTGAAACGGAGTCGAAGAATCCGCTCTTTGGCTTACGGGTTCGTTTGCGGTGCCCGGCAGAAGCATCGCCTGACGAAGCAGGCTCCCTTGTGAAAGGGGGCTGGCAAAAATCTTTGATTTTTGACTGGGGGATTCCATGCCGCTTTGCGGCATATCGTCCTGCAGACGATGAATCCCTCCACCGCTTGCGGGGTCCCCCTCCCTCTAGGCGAGGGAGGCTTTTTACTTTCTCTTCATCAGCCGGGGGACAGAGATGGGGATTGCTGCCAGCAGGCTGATGGTGCAGAGGACTACGGCTTCCAGGAGGGTGAGCCATTTAACGGTTTCGATATCCATAATGATATTGGTCTCGAAAAGTTCCATGGTGACATATTCAAAGAAGTACACACCCAAATATGCACCGCCGAAAACTGCAATGAGGATAATGGGCAGCGTTACCATTTCCATCTGCCACCAAAGTTTCAAGGGGTGCTGACCCATACGGCGCATACCGTAGGCCACCGGGATCATCCGCTTGAAATTTAAGTAATAGAACAGAATCGCAGTTACGATGAACACCGCGCCTGCAAGAATAACCAAGCGCAAAGCGTTTTGGGATAGAGATTGCAAACCTGCAATGGTAGAAGAATAATCCTGGTCAAAGTAGGTATAGAAGCCACCAAAACCTTGAGATTCCATGTATTCCTCAAACTCTTCGGTTGTGGCATTCATCAGAACCGCGCTATTTAGCAGTGGCAAGCTGGGATCTTCATACTCTTCCGCATTGGGAACAGAGGCTTTAGGAACAAAAATAGTGTCCGCATAAAAGCTAGTTGTACCGTACTCATATTCGGGTGCGGAGTAGATGCCCACGATAGTGTAATCTTCTTGATATCCGATGCGATTACTCTCTTGTAATGGATTGTGCGCCATAACAAATTCGCTGACTGTTGCATCCCAGTTTTCAATCTTTGCAGAAGTAAGGAAATAACCGGTATCATAGAAATCCAGGTTCAGCGTATCGCCAACCTCTAATCCAGCGTAATCAGCATAAGCACTACTGACTACACAAACTTTGTCGCCCCGTACAAACTCTGAAGCATCTATCTTCCGTCCGTCGACAATGATTGCCTTACCGGAGTTGAACGCATGCAGATAATCCAGGTCATCCACCAGCATCACGGTTGCCGATTGTTGGTTGATCTCCGCCATGGGGATGATCACATCCCGCCATACCTGACCTTCTTCAGAATCCAGGAATTCTTCCAACGTTCCAGTAAACTCCGCATAGAATGGCAGACTATCTTCCGGGATGCTGTACCAGTATTGAAAGCTGTCGAAAACGTATTCTTTCCATTCCCGGGTATTTGTCGTCAGATTTGCAGTAAAGTTTGGTTGCCCGACACCCTCCTGCGCTTTAAATCCATCGAGCGAAAATAGGTCTTTTGTAGTAAACTCGAAATATTTAAACTTTTGGACAAATCTAGTACGGTCTTGACCCAAATACCTTTGTTCCAGTTGCTGTCCTAGTTTATAGGTATAAGTTGTCACACCATCGTTTACTGTAGGCACCTGATACACTGGCTGGAGTTTGACAAAGCATCGAAATATATACTGTGTACCGAAGGGTATTTCTATTGTCTCAGGGTTTTCCATAAAACTGATGAAATCCCAGTCGGATCCCAATTGTCGATCTGACTGAAATCTACGTTCGTAGCTGGGATGAATGCTGACAATCTGATTGACAGTAAACCACGGCATTTGGCCAACAAGCCACCTTTCGCCGTACTCTGTCATAAGATAAGTCCCACCCAGCTCATCCGTATTTTCTTCAGTACCTACAAATACGGCCATACCATAGCTGTACTTATCAAACATCTCGTTATATTGCAAATAATTTTGTTCCACCGATGTGATGCCATAGATGTCTTTTACATGCGCACTCAAAATTGCGCTTCTGGCGACAGTACGGATTTGGGAGGAGCC
>JAZNLC010000020.1:0-2525 GCA_045578895.1 Faecousia sp.
GGTAACATCCTCTGCAGTGTAGATATTCTGGTCAGTGATTGCGCCCACATCGCCAGGGAAGCCGAGAGCGAAAACGGTCTCGGTCTGTCCCAGAGTGGAGCTGCTGCGCAGGGGCAGGGTGGAACGGTTGTGCAGCTTCTCGCTCAGGGTCAGGATGGCGTAGTCCATCTCAGTACTTGCGGTACGGACGGTAGCCTTGACGTGAACGTCGCGCAGAACGCTGATACGAATCTCCACGTTATTGCGGATATCGTCAGCAGTACGCTGCAGACCATATGCCTGATTGGTATACTGAGCCATGTACACATACCAATCATCGGACATTGCGGTAACCACGTGCTGGTTGGTAATCACAGTATCTTCATTGATCAGGAAGCCGGTACCATCCTGCAGATGAACTTCCATAGCAGTCTGGGAGTCGACATACCAGATCTGAATCTGGACGACTGCGCTCTTTGCATCGGTGACCTTCTCATTGGCTTCGGCAGCAGAAGCAGGGACGGCCAGAGTGAACAGCAGGCACACTGCGAATGCCATGCACATCAGCCGTGCAAAGGTCTTCTTCATAGAACTCTTCATTGTTTTCTCTCCTGTCTGATGAATAATTGTAGATTATATTGCCGTGGGTAGACTCCACGCCAGTATATATCATTTTCCATTATACCACTCCTGTTTTGGAAGTCAACCGACATTTTGCTATAATCTGGCAATCTTCCCTATATTTTGACATAATTTATTCATATTTCATTTGCTGCTTCGCTGCATCCGCGTTTTTCGACAGGAAGTTACTATAATATATAATGTATATCTGCTTCTGCATACAAAAAGACCCGCCATCCGGCCAATGTCATTAAGTTAGTGATATTGCGCAATGACGGAACTCTATAACGAATGAGTGCATCCCGCGAGGGATGCACTTTTTCTGCAATTTAGGCATGACAAGTAAGCGGATCGAAAAGTCCGCTTAAAATGTACTGTTCAAAACGGGAAAGTTATGCTACCTTATAGAGGAAGCTATTAAATCTTGGCCGATTTGCGTTTCTGGGAGCCTTCCGGTTGGGACGGACAGGCACAAGATTCCTGGAAATGTTGGTTTCAGCATCTGGCGGAGTTACAGATCCATGGAGAAACAGCCTGCATATATGTACAGCGGCAGAAAAGTTTGTCTGGTAAACATACTTTTCGCTTTGGTAGTGAATGGCTACGTGAGCGGTAACCAGTTCACAGAAGTTGTACATAATACATCTGGCAAAGATATCCTGGAAGATGTACTCCGCCTTTTTGCTTATTGGCTGTTTTAATCCAATCGTGTATTTCAACTCTCTGAAAGAGGTTTCAATACCCCAACGCAGATTATAGAGATGTTTTATTTCACTGGGAGAAAATTCATCAGACGGCAAATTGGTAATCACCGTTTCGTAGGTATCATCGGAAATTTTGAATCTGACAAAACGGATATTCATATCATAAAATTTGTTCTCATGCAGATCGATGTAATCAAAGGGTGAGGCATTCGGCAGGCAGCGGTACCGCGCAGGATCGTCTGCTTTCATTTTCTTGAATGCGTTTGTCTGTTTTCTTGTCAGGGTAACGGTCTTCCATACATCCAGATCACAATCAGAGTTAAAACGAAACGGACGGATCATTCCTGCGGTGTCCCGAATACGAATGAGATACTTCCAGCCCTTCTTTTCGATATGGGCAATTCCGTTGTAAGCTTCGTAATTTCTGTCCGCAATGAGGATAGCCTTTAAAACGGAGGAACGGTCAGTCATCTGCACCAATGCGGCATTTTCATTCATCTTCCTCCCTTTTTGAATCAGTATATCCTGATATGTTCTGTTCAGAATATCATACACAGCATTGATATGAAGCATACCATAGTGCTTTTGACCCTTTGTTCCGGGATAGTATGAATCTGAATCGTTCGGATCAGCAAAGATTTGGAGATCAGAACCGTCTGCCGCAAGCAATTGATATCCTTTGTAAAGACGTTCTCTGGCTGTCAGTTCGTTAAACCGATGCAACAAATATTCCAAGGCTTCCGGCAGAAGCTGTGCTCGGCGCTGCACAAAAGCCGGAGCAGATGCCATATCTGCCGAGCAATGAAAATAATCAATCAGCTCATTACGAAGGGAGCCTCCTCCCATTGAAACCAGGATTGCCATCACTTTTTCGAATGACAGCTTCCTTTCTCTGCTGAAATTTCGGCTCGGGTCAGCCACATACAGCCAGTAATGGTCAGACATTTCGTGTATTAAACCATATAGTGTGGATTTTATTTCTTCTATAAATGTTTTCATCGGACAAGCCTCCTTAAAAATGCTTACAAGGCGGCTTGTCTGATTTTTTGCACTTTGTCAAGTGCTTTTTGTTGTTTTCTTAAGAAAAAAGTACCCCTATGCCACGAAAATGTAGCATAGGGGTAGTGTTAGATTAACTTAATGGTATTGGGCAGAAGCCTCCTCTTTTTTTGGTGCCGAAAAGTATGCGGACTCGAACCCATTTCATGCGGCGTGGAGGAG
>JAZNLC010000021.1:0-11354 GCA_045578895.1 Faecousia sp.
ATTACAGCGATCATTTTCAATCCTTGATTCGAACATAAATGAGGTGAAAGAACCAATGAAACATCTGTTTTTTGGCGGTATCCACCCCAAATACAACAAGGAGATGTCCACGAAGAATGAACATCTTCTCACAGTCACACCCAAGCAGGTTGTGATCCCCATGCTGCAGCACATTGGTGCGCCCTGCACACCCCTTGTGCAGGTTGGTGATCCTGTTTTGCGGGGACAAAAAATCGGTGACGGCGAGGGTCTGTGCGTTCCCGTACATGCCTCCATCTCCGGTACCGTCATCGCCGTGGAACCCCGTCCCCATACCAGCGGCCGTATGATTCCTGCTGTGGTCATTGAAAACGATTTTCAGGACACCCCCGTGGAGGTATCCGGCCTTACGCAGCCTTTGGATCAGCTGGATATCGATGAAGTGCTGCACAAGATCCGGGAAGCCGGTATCGTCGGTATGGGCGGCGCTGTCTTTCCATGCAATGTAAAGGCGCTGTCCGCCATGGGCAATGTAGATACCCTGATCGCCAACGCCTGCGAGTGTGAGCCATACATCACCGCCGATGATTCCCTTCTGCGCACCACCCCCAGCCAGGTGCTGGAGGGCATGCAGATCCTGCGGCAGATCCTGAAGCCCAAGCGCACCGTTCTGGCGGTAGAAGATAATAAGTCCGCTGCCATTGAAAAGATCCAGGGCATGCTGAAGGATTACCCCGGCATCGGTCTTGCCGTTCTGCCCACACGCTACCCCCAGGGTGCGGAAAAGCAGCTGATCCAGGCGCTGACCGGACGGGAAGTAGAACCGGGCAAGCTGCCGGTATCCGTTGGCTGCGCCGTGTTTAATGTTTCCACCTACGCGGCTATTTACCGGGCAGTTCGCAAGGGCTTCCCTGTGACCCAGCGCATCGTCACCGTTTCCGGTGAAGCCATCGCCGAACCCCAAAATTTCGTTGTGCGCATCGGCACTCCCTTCCGGGATCTGATTGAAGTTGCCGGCGGCCTGCATGATAAGACAGAGCGTGTCATCAGCGGCGGTCCCATGATGGGCTTTGCCCAAAGTGACCTGCAGGTTCCCGTGGTCAAGGCCACCAACTCCATTCTGTGCCTGCTGAAAGACCAAAACGGCGCAGCGGAAAATCCGGTGTGCCTGCGCTGCGGCAAGTGCGTCAGTGTATGTCCCATGCGGCTGCAGCCGCTGTATATGTACCGCTTTGTGAATGCCGCCAGGACCGATGAGCTGGAACGGCTGCATCTGCTGGACTGTATGGAATGCGGAAGCTGCGCGTTCACCTGCCCCGGTAAGCTTCCTTTGGTGGAGCGGTTCCGCAAGGGCAAACAAATGTTAAGGGAGGCGAAGGCAAAATGAAACTGACAGTTGCTTCTTCTCCCCATATTCGGGGTAACTTCCGCACCAACCGCATCATGCTGGATGTGGTGCTGGCCCTGCTGCCTGCCCTGATCGTCGGCACCTGCGTGTTGGGTATCCGCTCTTTGCTGGTAACGCTGGTATGTATGGGCGGTGCCATTGCTTCTGAATACTTCTACAGCCTGCTGACCAAAACCCGCCAGACGGTAGTGGACGGCTCCGCCATGGTCACAGGTCTGCTGCTGGCTATGACCCTGCCCGCTTCCGTTCCTCTGTGGCTGGCAGCCGTTGGCAGTGTGTTTGCTATTGTCATTGTGAAAGCCCTTTGCGGCGGTTTGGGCCAGAATATTTTCAACCCCGCGCTGGCTGCAAGAGCCTTTATGATGCTGATCTGCCCCGTAGGCCTGACCCGCTATTTTGCGATCGGAGTCGACGGCGTTACCGCCGCCACCCCCCTGCATCACATGGTCATGCCTGCCCTGCCGGAAGAAAGCCTGCTGGATATGTTCCTTGGCATCTGCCCCGGCTCCATCGGTGAGGTTTCCGCCCTGGCGCTGCTGGTGGGCGGTGCTTACCTGGTATACCGCAAGGTCATTTCTGTCCGGATCCCCGTCGCATACCTGGGCACCGTGGCTGCGCTGACTTTGGTATTTGCCAAGACCGAATCTCCCATCAGCTGGATGCTTTACAGCCTGCTCAGCGGCGGTGTGATGCTGGGTGCCATCTTCATGGCCACCGACTATGCCACTTCTCCCGCAACCCCTGTGGGTCAGATTGTTTACGGTATCGGCTGCGGCGTTCTCACCGTGATCTTCCGCTACTTTGGTCTGTTCCCCGAAGGCGTTACCTACGCAATTTTGCTGATGAACGCTCTGGTTTGGGTCATCGATTACTACACCCCCATCCGCCGCTTCGGTACCAAAAAAGGAGGTGCAGCCAAGTGAAGAAGCTGATCGTGTTTATTTTGGTTGCCGCTCTGGTACTCTTTGGTACTTCCTTCGCGCTGCAGGGTGCTGCCGCAAAGAAGGCCCAGGCGGAACATCTTTGGCTGATGCAGACCCTGCTCCCCGACAGCAAGGAATTTACCAAAGAAGCCTATGACGGTGAGGATGCCAACATCCGCTCCGTTCACAAGGCAGAAAACGGCTTTGTCATCGAAACTGTCACCCGTGGCTATGCCGATGACATCACTATGTTCATCGGTGTCAATAACGACGGCAAGGTCACCGGTTTGGTGGTCTATGAAGCCCATGAAACCTTCGGTCTGGGCAACGAGGCCCTGACCGATCATGTGTTCCTGTCTCAGTTTTTGAACAGCGCAGGCACCTTTGCGGTTGCCACCAACGGTGCGGATGCCTTCAGCGGTGCTACCGGTGAAACCGCTGCCGAAGGTGATTCCGTCGATGTAGATGCCATCACCGGCGCTACCGTCACTTCCAAGGCAATCGTCCGCTGTGTCAATTCCGCTGTGGGCTATGTGACCGGTGCCGATACCAGCTCCGGTGCTACCAGTTGGGGAGGTTAAGTTATGAAAAACAAAACATATACCCTCAACACCTTGCTGGCTGCCGTATTGAGCATTGCGCTGCTGGTATGTATTTTTCTTCGCACATTGGCACCCCGGATCATCCTGCCTCAATTGGATATTCCCAACATGGTGCTGATTTCTTTGGTCGCGCTGGTGCTGGATCACTACATGGCTCCTGGCGCAAAGCGGTGCTACATCTGCATCCCTGTATTTGCCGCCATCACCTTTGGTCTGTTGCCCTTTGCCGCATGCTTTGTGGGTATTTTAGAAGCACTGAAGCTGGCGCTGGCGGGCGGTATCGTATTCACCGTCGTTACCCTGCTCTACAGCACCATTCAGGACCGGCTTTCTTCCGGCCCCGCTGCCAAGGCAGCCCCCGTCTTAAGCGCACTGGGTCTGTATCTGGCATTCCAGGCTTTTGCCGGTATGATTCTATAATTGACAAAAAGGGTGTGCGGATGCACACCCTTTTTGCGGAGGTTACTATGACAGAACTGAATTTTGGCATTTTAAGCACCTCTTCCATTGCGCCCCGGTTTATTGCCGCACTGCGGGAAGCCGGCATTGGGCAGATCGTTGCCCTGTCCTCCCGGACATTGGAAAAGGCAAAAGAAAAGGCTGTCCAGTGGGATATCCCCACTGCTTATGGCAGCCATTTGGAATTGCTGGAAGACAGCAATGTAAATATTGTTTATATTTCCACGGTCAATGCCCAGCACTATCCCTGGGCCAAGGCCGCACTGGAGCACGGCAAACATGTGATCTGTGAAAAGCCCTGCACCACCACCGCGGCACAGACCCGGGAGCTGTTTGCTTTGGCAAGTAAACAGGGTCTGTTTCTGATGGAAGCGGAAAAAATGCTGTTTCTTCCTGCCATTTTGGAAGCAAAGCGCCGGATCGACGCAGGAGAGCTGGGTGTAATCCATATGGCGGAGCTGGCTCACAGCTTCGCAGCCACCTACAACGGCTGGATGTTTGACGCTGCCGCCGGCGGCGGTCCGCTGCTTTCCAGCGGCATCTACGCGGTGCATCTGCTGACCTGGCTGCTGTCCCCCATCGCTGAGATCCGCGGTGTACGCACCGCCGCCAAAGACGGTGTGGAGCGACAGTATATTCTCAGCGGTCATTTGGAAAACGGCACACTCTTCTCCATCAAAAACAGTACGCTCTCCATGCTGGACAATACTGCCCGTTTTTATGGTACCAGCGGCTGGGTAGAGATCCCGGAATACTGGAAAGCACGAAAAGTGATCTTCCATTTTCCCGGAAAAGAACCGGAAATTTTGGAGTTTCCCTGCCAACACGAACTGATCTATGAGATCAGGCACATCGCCGAATGCTTTGAGAAAGGTCTTTTGGCAAGCCCCGTGGTCACAGAAGCCCTCTCTGTCAGCGGCATTGCCGCCCTGGAAGAAGTAAAGCAGCAGTGGACGCAAATATAAGGTACAAAATGCAGGATGTACAGCCGTACATCCTGCATTTTTATTATCCAAGGATCACTTCTACCTGCACTGTGTCTTTTCCCTGCAGGTGTTCGGCAGGGATAAAGGCTTCCGGGAATTCCACGCCATCCACAGTCATCTTTGCCACACCGGCAGAAGCGCCGTTGGGATTGAGAACCTTTACGCAAACCTTTGTTCCCCGGTAGTTGCGCTCAGCAGACATTTCTTTCCACTGGGACTTCATCACCGGAGCGATCTGCACACCCGTCAGCTTCGGACGGATACCCAGCAGGAACTGGTTGGCGGCAATATCCATCCAGGCAGCCGTACCCGTAATGTGGGTTACATTAGCCCAGCCGTGCTTAGGATTCTCGGGGCCGACGATGTTGCTTGCCCAGGCATAAGGCTCTGCCCGGTAGGTTTGCAGGCCCACCCGCTCCAAAGCTTTTTGGGGTGCCAGCAGTTCATAGTATTCCCATGCCTTATCGCCGTCGCCCAGCAGCGCCTGGGCGATGACCGCCCAGCCGTTGGCATGGCAGAAGATAGCGCCGTTCTCGCCGTTGCCGGGGTTATAGCCGGTAAAGGGATCGGTCACTTCCGGGTAAGTTTTGAAACCGGGATAGATCAGCCGCAGACCGGTATCGGTCTTCAGTGTCTCATATACATGACCCATGGCGGATTCCTGCTGCTCCTTGGTGCCCACACCGGCCATAACGGTCCAGCTTTGGGGATTCAGCCACAGCTTGCCAAACTGGGAGTTTTCATCACCGATGGCTTCGCCGTTATCGTCATAGCAGCGGTACCACCACTTGCCGTTGTAGGCATGGGCCTCCATGGCAGCCTTCTGCTTGGCTGCACGGTCTAAAAGCAGCTGTGCCTCAGGCAGACCCTGATGCTGTGCGATCTGCGCCAGCAGTTTCAGGTCGATGACATATTGGGCAGCGGCAAATACCGACTCGCCCTTCTTTTGCTGGGAGAATTTGCCGATGATGTCATTCCAGTCACCCTTCAGAGTCAAGGGCAGGCCGTGCTCACCCAGGTGGGACTCGGTAAAGTTCATGGCGGCCATCATATGCTCCCAAACTGTACCTTCTCCCTCTGCGCTTCGGTGGTCACCGGAAAGGTAAGGGATCTTTTCTTCCAAAAGCCCGTAGTCGCCGGTATCCGCCAAAATGCCATACAACAGCATGGGCAGCCACAGATGGCTGTCGCACCGGGTCTCGAACTGGGGCAGCTCATGGGGATTCAGGGGGAACATATGGACCGCTTTACCTTCGGCATACTGCTTGGAAAGGAGCTTTTTAAACATATTTTTTGCCATTTCCGGCTCACGGGCGCACATGGCGATCATATCCTGGGTGGTATCCCGGAAGCCATAACCGCGAACGCCGGGGGCTTCCACATTGATAGCACGGGAGTACCGGGCAGTGGTCATGCAGTTGATGGGTGCCCAGGTGGAGATCATTCGCTGGAGATCCGCGTCGGGCAGGACGCACTTGGTATTGCCCAGGTAACGGGCCCAGGTTTCTGCCAGTTTCTGTTTTTGACCGTCCAGCCATGTAAAATCACGGCAGTTGCCTGCCATGGAAGCAGCCTTCGCCAAAGCCTGCTCATAAGTCACGAGACCGTCTTCCGCAATACCCAGGAACCAGCAAATCCGGACGGTTTCTCCCGCCTTGACTGTCTTTTTCACATGCAGCGCAAAGCAGGGCTCGCCGGAAAGCATCGTCTCACCGCCGCAGCAGCGGTTCTCAACAGCTTGGGGATTGCTTTCGTCCCGGTAATTGCCCACAAAAGCATTGCGGTCGGTGCTGAAGGAATGGATTGCTTCGCTGCTGCCGTAGAATACCAACGGCGCGTTGAAATAGTCGCTGCCTTCCCGGAACTGATACAGATAGCAAAGAATGTCCTCCTGCCGCCAGGTCTTCAGCATGTGGCGCCAGTAGTAGCCGTAAAGCTGCTCATTGACCCACTTCATCTGAGCAAGCTCCGTATAGCCGGTCAGGTCCAGCTGCCGGTCTTGGTTTGTGTGATTGGTGATCTCCGCATCCCACACCAGCAGGTTTGCATCCGGGGTGACAAACAGTTCCTGCTTCACTGCCAGACCGTTTTTGCTGCAGCTGTATACCGCCTTGCCGGGTTGAAAAGAAGCGCAAAAATCCTCCAGCTTACCGCCCACAGGCTGCCAGGTGGGGCAGAAGGTCTCCTTGCCTTCCTCCGCCACATACAGATAGTAGCCGGGACGGTCGATCGGCAGGTGGAACATCCGGTAACGGGTCAGGCGGCATTCCACCGCATCCTTCCACCAGGCAAAACCGCCGCCGGTCTGAGATGTAAAGGCATGCATTTGACCGTTAGACAAGTAATGGATCCAGGGCTGGGGCAATGCCGGATCTACAATATCAATGGCAGGTACTTCGTCACGATAAACATAAGGCTTCATCTTATTTCTCCTATCAGTCAAACATTTCTTTTTCAATATCCAAATCCCATGCCATACGGGAAAGGACATACTTATCACGAATGTCTTTGGTGCAGCGCAAAACCGTCGGCAGCAGTGCTGCATCCTCGCCGATCTCATCGAGTGTGCGGGGCAAACCGACTTTGTCATACAGCGCCTTCAGATCCGCCACAGCAGGGATCTCCTGATCTATGATCTGCATAATGCGATCCCAGTTTTCCAGGATCTTACGCAGTCTCGCTTCATGCAGCACAAGATCATATTTCTTTTCTTTTTCTTCCAGGGCGATCATGCTTTCCGCGCCTTTGCCCAAAAATCCCCGAAGTGTTTCGCTCCAAATACAGTAGTCAAAGGTCTTCGCATGGGCCAGCGCTTTTTCCGGATTCGGAGTGATTTGCCGCAGCTTTTCATATAAACCTGCGGCAATCATGGTACCGGCCGCGCACTGCAAGCCGTGAAGCTCCGCCCGTTTTCCATGTTCTACCGCCCGCATGTCCAGCACATGAGAGATATAGTGCTCCACGCCGGATGCGGGACGGGAAAGGCCCGCGTAGTTCATCGCCACGCCGCCAATGATCAGACCGTCAAACACCGCCATCACCGCATTTTTGTCTCCGGTAAGAAGGCCTTCAACATGGGTCACACATTGTTTTACCGCACTGCGCACCAGCTGCGCGATCTGCTCGCAGTAGTACTCGCCGATCAGCAGGTTGGCGATCCGCCACTCGCAGATGCTGATATATTTGGCAAGCATGTCCCCAAGACCGGAACGCAGCAGTTTGATCGGTGCCTTGCAGAGGATCTCGCTGTCGCCGATGATCACATCCGCGCCACGGCTGGGTAGAGAGATCTTCAGGCCGTCTCTTGTCATGGAAGAGGTAGCGGAAGCATAGCCATCCATGGAAGGAGCGGTAGCGACGATGATGTAGGTTTTTCCGGATAGTGCGGACAGTATCTTGCCGATATCGTTGATCACACCGGAACCGACTCCGATGATCAGATCGCAGGCAGCGTCCATATGCATGACCGCCGCACCAACACTGCGCTCATCCGGTTCCGGGGCAGCCTCCTGAAAGCTGTAGCCCGTATATGCAATACCCGCCTTTTCCAGCAAAGCACATACCTGCTTACCGGCAGCTTCATATGTATTTTGATCGGACAGCACAAATACTTTTTTAGCGCCGAATTCCTTTGCGATGCCGGGCAGCTGCTCCAGCACACCTTCGCCGGTGACCACTTTTGCGGAAAACCCGTGTGTTTTTCCGCAGGCGCACGGTTTTCCGTTCATATCATTGAGCAGTTTCAGGCTCATACCCTCACACTCCTTTTTATTATTGTACCACAGTTAGCAGAAACCCGCAATCCCCCTTTCGTTAATGTAAACGATCGTTTATGCGGCGAGCCGCCGCTCCCAATTCGCACCAAAACTTCTACTTGTCGTTAGTGCCTTGCCTTGCCCGGTATCGTATTTGCAGTGGTTTTCGATAGGTTTTTAGGGAAAATTCCTACAGGGTCTCTCGATAATTGATGCAGAAACGATACCGAGCGGGTTAGGGCAGTAACGAAAAGCATTGCACTGTGCACGAATTGTCAGCGGGCACTGCCCGCTAAACGATCATTTATCACACCGGTGGGACCGGATAATATAAGGAAAAATTAACTTGCGCCTGATGGACGCAAGTGGTATACTTGGCATATCAATACACGCGAGGTTTGCTTATGAAATACACAAAGCTTACGCTCCTGCTTTCCGGGCTCAGTGTGCTGCTGGCAGGCTGCGGTAAAACTGCGGATTCCGGGCCGAAGTTCTGGTCCGTGCTTTTGATTATTCTTTCTGTGTTGTTGCTGGCGCTGGCCGGTCTTCGCACCTACAGTGTCGTGCAGTACAACCGCCGCCGGGCAAGAAGCGGCCGCAGAAGACGGCCCAGAAAGCTGGATCCCATGACCATCGGCATGTATATTTTGGCCGTACTGCTGATCTTTGGCTCCATGCTGGGTTCCTGCAGCAAGGAAGCAGTTCCTGACAGCACGGGTGATTCTACACCCCCCACAGAAACAGAAGGGAATGATCCCGTTTCCCTGTTTGCTCCTGTGGCAGCCGATGATGCCCATCCCAATAACTGGGGCATTCGCTGGGAGATCATTGAGAACGGCACCATTACCCACACCTACAACCGGGAAGACCCCATCACCTTCGGCGCTCCCGAAAACTACTTTGCGCTGCCCGGCGTGGCCACCTTCCGCGGCAACAACTACCGCGACAATGCCGCATATGGCACTGCCAACATCAAAGAGAAAACGCTCTCTATGGCCTGGACCGCTAACAGCACCAAGCTTCCCGGCGGCATTTGGGAAGGCAGCGGCTGGACCGGTCAGCCTTTGATCGTCAAATGGGACGATGCCACCAAAGCCATTATGAATATCTACGATACCAAGAAGGCAAAAGCCGATTTGGTAGAGGTGATCTACGCCACTTTGGACGGCCACATCTACTTCCTGGATCTGGATGACGGCACACCTACCCGGGATGCCATCAACATGGGCATGTGCTTTAAGGGTTCCGGCGCGCTGGATCCCAGAGGCTATCCGCTGATGTATGTAGGCTCCGGTGACGAGAACTCCGAAGGCAAGCGGCCCAGAATGTTTGTGATCAGCCTCATTGACGGAAAAGTTCTCTTCCAGTACGGTCACGAGGAAAGCCTGTCCTACCGGCAGGATAACGACCGCTGGTGCGCTTTCGACTCCTCTCCGCTGGTGGACGCGGAAACCGATACTCTCATTTGGCCCGCGGAAAGCGGCATGCTCTACACCTTCAAGCTGAATACCAACTATGATAAAACTGCCGGCACCATTTCCATCCAGCCGGATTCCCCCGTTGCCACCCGGTACCTTGCCGCCCGCAGCAATCAGGAAAGCCGTTGGCTGGGTTACGAAGCCAGTGCAAACATTGTGGAAAATTATCTGTACGTTTCCGAAAACGGCGGTCTGTTCTACTGCGTGGATCTGAACACCATGGAGCTGGTATGGGCACAGGATACTATGGATGATTCCAATTCCTCCCCCGTATTCCAAAAGATCTCCGATACGGAAGCCTATATCTACACCGCACCTTCTTTGCACTGGACCAAGAATTCCAGTGATCAGGGCAGCGTATCCATTTATAAGCTCAACGCGCTGACCGGCGAGATCGTTTGGGAAAAACCTTTCAATGTGCATACCGTTGACGGTATTTCCGGCGGCATCCAGTCTACCGCATTGTTAGGCAAAGCCGGCTCTTCCATCGAAAACCTGGTGATCTATACGGTCTCCCGTACGCCCGACAAGAAGACCGGTGTCATGGTCGCTTTGGACACCGCCACCGGCAAGGAAGTATGGACCATGAATATGGATTACTACACCTGGAGTTCCCCCGTTGCGTTGTACAATGCCGACGGCACTGCCTATATTGTCGTATGTGATACCGCAGGTAAGGCAAAGCTGGTAGAAGGCACCACCGGTCAGGTACTCAGTACTTTGGATTTGGGCGGTTTGGTGGAAGCCTCCCCTGCCGCCTATGAGAACACTCTGGTAGTCGGCACCCGCGCGGAAAAGATCTGCGCCATCAAAGTCAGTTAAAGGAGAACCGCTGTGAAAAGAATACTTGCATTGTTTTTGATCTTGACGGTTATCCTCTGCGGCTGCGGCAGTGAAAAGCCCCAGGAGACCACTACTGAACCCCCCACCGCCGAGACCACAGAACCCACCGTTCCAATGGATTGGATGACCCTGCCGGCAGACCGCCCTATCTCCGCTGCCCAGTATTTTGTATATGACTGCGAAGCAAAGCAGTTTATCACCAAGGCGGAGGATGTATCTACCAAGATCTATCCCGCCAGCGTTACCAAGCTCTTTACCGCCTATATCGCTCTGCAGTATTTGGACGCGTCCAAGTCTGTCACCGCAGGGGAAGTGCTGAACAAGGTTGCCGCCGGTTCTTCCGTAGCGGAGATCAAAAAGGGCGACACTCTGACTGTGGAGCAGCTGATTGCCGGTATGCTGCTGCCCAGCGGCAACGATGCCGCCTATATCCTGGCTGCGGAAGCAGGCCGGGCTATGTACGGCGAAAAAGGCAACAATGTCAGCACCGACGAAGCGGTGAGTCGATTTGTCAAGGAAATGAACGATCAGGCAAAGCTTTTGGGTATGAACGGCACCAATTTCGCCAATCCCGACGGCATCCATTCCGACAGCCACTACTCCACCTATGCTGACCTGGCCACCCTGGGTACGCTGGTGCTGGCAGACCCTATCATTATGAAGTATGCCGCTGTCAGCTCCATGGATGTATCCCTTGCCAGCGGCAGTGTCAACTGGCACAACACCAATGCCATCATCGATCCCAACTCCGAGTATTACTGTTCCGTATGCACCGGCCTCAAAACCGGACAGACCCCCATGGCAGGCAGCTGTCTGCTCTCCGCCTTTGAATACAAAGGACGCACCTTGATCGTAGGTGTGTTCGGCTGCAAGGAAGTGGATGACCGCTTCCCAGATACCCTACAGTTGTTTAACCAAGCT
>JAZNLC010000022.1:0-4519 GCA_045578895.1 Faecousia sp.
GCTTTCCGGAGGAATGGCAGATTATCGGGCCATGAATCAACCGCCGTTTTCACCACCGGGGTGGGTATTTCCGGTAGTATGGTCGATCCTGTACCTGCTGATGGGATACGCATCTTACCTCGTATGGACTTCCAATGCCACCCAGGCGGAGAAACGGAAGGCTCTGCTGCTGTATGGTGCCCAACTGCTGGCTAATTTTATATGGCCGCTGCTGTTCTTTGGAGGGAAGATGTACCTGGCTGCACTGTTTTGGCTGGTTGTACTGTGGGTGTTGATCTTTCTTACCATCCGGGCATTTTCAAAGATCAACGAACGGGCCGGTGACCTGCTGATCCCATATATCCTTTGGGTTACATTCGCTGCCTATCTGAACCTGGGAATCTATCTGCTGAACTAAAAAATACTGGAAAAGTACAGCCGGCTGTGCTACAATCAAGTTATCACAAAAGACTCACTAAGGAGGAAATCATTATGGCAAACAAGTATGCAGGTACCCAAACCGAAAAGAACCTGGAGGCTGCCTTTGCCGGCGAATCTATGGCAAGAAACAAGTACACCTATTTCGCATCCAAGGCCAAGAAGGAAGGCTTTGAACAGATCGCTGCCCTGTTCCTGAAGACCGCTGACAACGAAAAGGAACACGCAAAGCTGTGGTTCAAGGAGCTGAACGGCATCGGCGATACTGCTGAGAATCTGCTCCATGCCGCCGAGGGTGAGAACTACGAGTGGACCGATATGTACGACGGCTTCGCAAAGACTGCCGAAGAGGAAGGCTTCCCGGAACTGGCTGCCAAGTTCCGCCTGGTCGCTGCCATTGAAAAGCACCACGAAGAGCGCTACCGCGCATTGCTGAAAAATGTGGAGACCGCCGCTGTATTTGCCAAGAGTGAAGTCAAGGTATGGGAATGCCGCAACTGCGGTCATTTGGTAGTCGGCACTGAGGCACCCGAGCTGTGCCCCACCTGTGCGCACCCCAAGGCATACTTCGAAGTCCACGCAGAGAATTATTAAGCATTAAACAAAATGGCTGTACCTTCGGGTACAGCCATTTTGTTTATATTACTTTCTTGTGCAGCCATTTGCCGCTGCGGAAACGGATGATGTTCATGACAGAACGGAACAGCCAATCCAATCCCATGCCCACATATACGCACATGAGTCCCAAAGAGGGGAACAGTGCGTTGACCAGATAGCAGGAGGCTACGCGGAAGGCAAACATGGAAGTGATGGAAAGGGTGACCGCATAGCGAATATCGCCTGCGGCACGAAACGCGTTCATGGGAACAAAGGAGAAAGAATACAGGGTGAAAATAGAGAACAGCGCACTGACACCGGTATAATAAGCGGATACTTCCAATGCCTCCGGGCCAAAGTCGAACAAGCGCACCAGTGAATTGCGCAGAAAAAACACGCTGCTGAACAGAACCACAGACACCACAGTAGCAACGGCGAGCAGCTTTTTCGTATAAAGCTTTGCCTGCTCTGTTTCACCGGCACCGACGCACTGGCCGACCACGGTCAGAAGTACCGTTCCAAAGCCGCCGACGATGGTCCAACCGATGTTGTTGATGGTAAAGGAAACGGAGTTGGCGGCAATGAACACGGTGCCAAAGGAGGACACCAAACTGGAAATCAGAATCTTGCCAATGTGGAAGAGACTGCTTTCCATGCCGTTGGTCAAGCCGATACGAAGCACCCGGCGCATCACATCAAAATCCAGACGAAAACGCAGCAGCTTGGAAAAATGGACAGGAAGCTTCTTGTTATGAGCCAAAAACAGCCCCATAGCGGCGAAAACCATACGGCTGAAGGTGGTGGAAATGGCCGCACCTGCCACACCCATGTGAAAACCGTAGATCAGGACTGCGTTGCCAATGACATTGACAATGTTAAAGGTAATGGAAGTGGTTACAGCCTGGCGGTTTTTGCCCATAGAGCGAAGCACCGCTGTACATGCGTTTCCCATAGCGGAGAAGGGATAACCCAACAGCGTGATGGAGAAATATGTAACCGCGTTTTCAAACACATCCGCTTCAATACTGCCGTAGATCAGCCGCAGAATCGACTCTTTCAGGCAAAGCATTATGATCATCAGTACGGTGGAAATGGCGGTGCCTGCATAAAACAGCTGGTTGGCGCTGACGCAGGCTTGTTTATAATTCCGGCTGCCCACATACTGCGTTGTTACCACACTGCCGCCGACGGCGATAGAAGCGAACACGGAAATGAACAGAATATTGATGGCATCCACCAAGGAAACCGCACTGACAGCAGCTTCACCGGCGGAGGAAACCATGGCAGAGTCTACCATGCCGGCGACGATACCCAGCAAGCCGTCCACGACGATGGGGATCGTAAGACTCAGTAAGGCACGGTTGGTAAACAGCGGTGGTCGTGAAGCAGGTGCATCCATAATTCATTCTCCTTACAAGCAAAAAGAGTATGGTGCGTACAACTGCACCATACTCCTTTTTTTGTTGTTTGTCAACATTATACTTCCAAATATCCGGCTAAAACTTTTAATGTATTGTAAACGCCGTCAATATGGCTGCGCTCATAGCCGTGGCTTGCGTAGACACCGGAGCCAATCAAGCCATGGCGAATATCAAAGCCTGCCCGCAAGGTGGCTTCCACATCGGAGCCGTAGTGAGGATAGACATCCACCGCATAGTCGGCTTCCGTCTTCTTGGCAGCTTCAATCAGCTTGCCTACCACTTCGTAGCTGTAAGGACCGCCGCTGTCCTTGGCGCAGATGGAAACCTGCTTTTCCGTACACTGCAGGCCGTCGCCCACACAGCCCATATCCACGGAAATGGCTTCGGTGACACCGGCGGGAACGCTGCCGCTGCCGCCGTGGCCCACTTCTTCGTAGACGGTCACATGGACGTAAGTCTTACGGGGCAGGGTGATGCCGTTGTCGGCGATATACTTGGCAAAGCCCAGCAGAATGCCCACACTCAGCTTGTCATCCAAAAAGCGGCTCTTGAGATAACCGGAGGCGGTGCGGCGGGTACGGGGATCGAAACAGACGATGTCGCCTACTTCAATGCCCAGCTTCCGGACATCTGCTGCGGAAGTTACATCTTCGTCCAAAACGATCTCCATGGAGTCCCAGCTGCGCTTGGCAGAGGAATAGTCACCGTTGACATGGACGGAAGCGTTGCAAAGCTGGCAGGTGCCTTCGATGATCTTACCGCTGCGGGTATAGACCCGGACATTTTCCGCTTCTGCGTTGTTGGGATTCATGCCGCCCAGGGAGGTCAACTTCAGACGGCCGTTGCCTTTTACAGTGGACACCATGGCCCCCAAAGTATCAGCATGGGCGGCCAGCATCAGGCCGTTGCCGTTATCTTTACCGCCCAGGTCTACCAGCACACCGCCCTTGGTGGTAATAACGGCAGGGAAACCCAGCACTTCAAAAGCGCCTTTTACCCATGCGGCTGCGTATTTGGTGAAGCCGGTGGGGGAGTCGATGGACAGCAGCTGGGCGGTCTGCTCCCAGGCGAAATCAGCATAAGTCTTGTTAATCATAATGTCCTCCTCTTATCAGATAGAACCACACGGCAGCTACTTCCCGCATCAGATGATTTACCAGCTGGGAAGTGTGGGTCGTATGGGCGGGAATTCGTACAGGGTCAAGGCCGCAATCCACAGCCATCATACCTGCCCGAAGCAGGTGGTATTCACTGGATACGATACCCAGCTTTGTGGGACGGTTGCCGGTCCTGGCCTGGATCACGTCCAAAGAGTAGTTTAAGTTGGCCCAGGTGGTGGAAGCCTGATCTTCCAGCCAAATGCGATCTTTATCGATGCCCATGGCCACCAACTGCTCATACATGCATTGGGCTTCGGTCATAGGCTCATCAGGGCCTTGTCCGCCGGAAACTACAGCGATTACATCGGGATGCTCGGTCATATAATCGTAAGCGCCCCGGATCCGCTCCATCAGTGCGACGGAAGGGGCATCGTGGCGGACTTTCGCGCCTAAAACCACAATATAATCGCATTGCTCTTGGGGATCACCGAAGCAGGCACGAATGAGAAATACTTCTGTGATGGCCACAAGCAGCAATCCTACGCACAGGCATACAGAGACAATGCGCCGGATCAGCTTTACCTGCTTGGGAAACCTGGGGGATAGAATGTTGGCCAAATTATAAAACAGCAGGATGCCGATGATGCCGCACAGAACCAAAGCGGTAAAACCGTAGCCTGCCATCATGAATTTAAAGAAGAACGCAGCCAGCGCCAGGGGGATCATAGCGATCCAGCGAATGGTGTTTGCGATGGATACTGTTTTTTCTTGTTTCATAGGCACCTCCTTGCACGGTAAATGATCGTTTAGCGGTGCCAAGCCTCCCTTGTCAAAGGGAGGGGAACCGCGTAAGCGGTGGAGGGATTCATCGCCCGTAGGGCGATATGCTGCTTTGCAGCATGGAATCCCCCAGTCAAAAATCATAGATTTTTGACAGCCCCCTTTACACAAGGGGGCCTTGGGCGTATGGAATTCGTAAGATAA
>JAZNLC010000023.1:0-3329 GCA_045578895.1 Faecousia sp.
ACCGCGTAAGCGGTGGAGGGATTCATCGCCCGTAGGGCGATATGCTGCTTTGCAGCATGGAATCCCCCAGTCAAAAATCATAGATTTTTGACAGCCCCCTTTACACAAGGGGGCCTTGGGCGTATGGAATTCGTAAGATAAACGATCATTTACAGCGCGAATGCGTATGGCGGAAGGAAGTGAGGTATGGCAGGCAGAAATCAATTTACATTTTACAGATCGTTCTATGAAGCGGCAAACGAGCTTTCAAAACGGAGCAGATTGGGTTTATACGAGGCAATCATGGCTTACGCACTGGACGGAATCCAGCCGGAACTGACCGACAGTAAGCAAAAAGCCGCGTTCATTCTGACCAAACCTGTGCTGGAAGCAGGGCGAAAAAAGGCTCTGGCAGGCCAACTTGGGGCGGCTGTGACGAATCGGCAAAAGAACGGCAAGGGGGAGAACGAGAAAGAGGAAGAGGGAGAGGAAGAGAGAGAGAAAGAGATAGAGATAGAGAATGAGACAGAGGACGAACGTCTGCGCGCGCGCTTTGAGGAGTTTTGGAATTTATATCCTGTAAAGGTCGGAAAAAGCAATGCGCTGGAGGCATGGCAGCGGCTGAAGCCTGACGCCAGGGCTGTGTGCGACGGGGTGAGGAAATGGAAGCAGACCAAACAGTGGAGGGAGGACAACGGGCGGTTCATCCCCAGAGCCGCCAAGTTTATCGAAGAACGGCACTACGGGCATCTGCCGGAGGAGTTTGCCCCGGTGGGTGCCACCGGAGGTCTGGGTCAGGCGGAAATGGAAGCCATTGCGAGGGTCATGGGAGAGAAATGATCGTTTCGCGGTGCAAAGCCTCCCTTGCCTAAAGGGAGGTGGCTGCCCGAAGGGCAGACGGAGGGATAATTGCCCTATGGGCAATATGCCGCATTGCGGCATGAATCCCCCAGTCAAAAATCAAAGATTTTTGCCAGCCCCCTTTAGGCAAGGGGGCCTTGGATGGTGCGATAAACGATCATTTACGCAAATATTGGAATTGCACGGCAGAAGGCCGTGGATCAGCGGAACGTATTTGGATCAAGGAGGAAGAACTATGGAGATAAGAAGCGAGTTGGCAAGGAAAAGACCCTGCAAGCTCTGCCGCAGGAGAGAATGTAAGGAAATGGAATGCGGCAGGTGGCAGGCGTGGTTTTTGGAAAGCTGGGCGGCGGTGAACCGCTACGCCTGGGCACAAATGGACGAAAAGGGCAGGCAGGAGCCCAAGCGCTTCGTGTACGGCCTGCCGCATGAATATAAAAGCCCCTGCGAGGGCTGCCTGTGCGAGGGCTGGTGCGATACCCCCTGCAGCCTGCGCCTGAAGTGGTGGGATGCCCGGATGGGCCGCATCAGAAGGAGAAACGGCTATGAGACGCGATGAAATCGTAAAGCAGCTGCGGCAGCTGGAAAGCAGGCGCGCGGCGGTGGCGCGCATGGACGCGGCATTGGCGCTGCTGACGGAGGATGAGGTGGTGCTGTTGGACAGTATGGTGCTGCATCCGGTGCCCCGGGCAGCAGATAAAATGTGCGAAATGTTTGATATTGAGGAGTCCGCGGTGTATAAACGCAGGAACAAAGCACTGAAAAAGTTGGCGGATTTCCTGGAGGAGCTGGTGTAGAAAACGGACGGTTTTTCGCCGGACGGCCTTGGTATAATAGCGGCAGCAAGGGCGGAAAATGATCGTTTATGCGGGCAGTGCCCGCTGACAATGCGTGCACAGTGCGGTGCTTTTCGCTACTTCCCTGTGCCCGCTCGGTATCGTTCCTGCGGCAATTATCGATAGAATTTGTGGGGATTTCCCCAAAAAATCTATCGAAAACCATTGCAAAGACGATACCGGGCAAGGGGAGCGATGCGAGCGCTGCCAGGGGCAGAGGAAGCGAGCTGAGCGAGTGGCAGCGGTCGACAGATGCCAAGGCGCTTCGCCGCCGAAGGCAGATGTCGGGCACCGCAACAGGAAAGGCACTAACGACAAGTAGAAGTCTTGGTGCGAATTGGTAGCGTCGGCTCGCCGCATAAACGATCATTTATGGAAGAAAGGACAAAATATGGCATTATCGGGAAGCTGTGTGGCCAAGGCTACCAGTCAAAACAATTTGATATTCTCCTGGGGCGCGGCGCAGGATATTGCCGCCAACGCATCCACGGTCAGCTGGCAGCTGATGCTGGAGGCCGGGCAGTTCGGCCGCATCGACGCAGGCCCCGGCTCCCCCTGGACGGTGACAGTGGAGGGAAAAACCTTCTCCGGCACAACGGATCTGACCATTGGCAACAATCAGACCAAGGTGCTTTCTTCGGGGCAGGTGACCGTGACCCACGATGCCGCAGGCAACGGGTCTTTCAGCTTCGCCTTTACCCAGGAGTTCTGGATCCAGTTCGGAAGCGAGTACATCTCCAAGGTGTCCGGCTCCGGCAGCGCCGCCCTGGACACCATCGCAAGAGTCAGCGCCCCCACGGTCAGCGCGGCTGCCGTGGAGCTGGGGAAAACGGTGACGGTCTACACCAACCGGGCGGCATCTTCTCTGACCCACAAGGTCAGCTGGCAGTTCGCTGGCGCGTCCGGCGTTCTCGGCAGCAGCGTGGGAGATTCCTGCCAGTGGACACCGTCTTTAGAGCTGGCGCGGCAGATCCCCAACGCGGTCTCCGGTACGGCCGTCATCCGCTGCACCACCTACGCAGGGGGTACGGAGATCGGCACGAAAGAGGTGACGGCGGTGCTGACCGTCCCCGCAAGCGTCGTGCCCACGGCAAGCGCTGCCTGGGAGGATACCTCCGGGGCTTACGGCATGATGGGGACGCTGGTGCAGGGGGTCTCGAAGCTGGATGTGACGGTCTCCGGCACCGGCGCTTACGGATCCACCGTTACCGGCGCTTCGGTGACCCTGGGCGGCAAGGCCTACGGTGGCGGTATCCTCACGGACGCGGGAGCGAATTCCCTGAAGATTACCGTCACCGACAGCCGCGGCCGGGCGGGCTCTGCCGTCTACAGCCTGAGCGTTGCCGCCTACGCGCCCCCCAGCCTGACTCTCAGCGCATCCCGGTGCCTGTCGGACGGCACTGCCGATGAAGCGGGAGATCACGCGAAGATCACCGTATCCGGCTTCGTCACCCAGGTAAACGGGAAGAACCGGTCGGAGCTGACCGTCCAATGGGGCAGCCAGTCGGCAACGGCGGACACCGGGGTGGGGAGCATCTCCTGGCAGAAGATCGTGGCTGCGGATGTAAACAACACGATGGCCATCTCGGCGGTGTTAGGAGACAGGCTGGTAAATGTCAGCCGCTCCATGACCCTCTCCACCGGCTACGCAAC
>JAZNLC010000024.1:0-10155 GCA_045578895.1 Faecousia sp.
ATAAATGATCGTTTAGCGGTGCAAAGCCTCCCTTGTCAAAGGGAGGGGGACCGCGTAAGCGGTGGAGGGATTCATCGCCCACAGGGCGATATGCTGCTTTGCAGCATGGAATCCCCCAGTCAAAAATCAAAGATTTTTGCCAACGCCTGCGGGCGTCCGGTCGCGGCTCTGACAGCCCACCGGGTTGTCATTCACTACCGCGACTGCGCTTCGCTTACCCTTTAGGCCAGGGGGCCTTGGTTGCTGCGCTAAACGATCATTTATATTTTTTGTACATCCTGCCCCAGGGCGGCGATCACCAGGATACCTAAGTTATCGGTGTATATTTTATCAAACTGGGACAGCGGCAGCGGGCTTTCTCCCTGCCCGACCTCTATGGTATATCCGGGACGGCGGAAATTCTGTATAAACCAGTCCTTATAGCCGGCGAAGCTGGATTCAAACGGGGTATCTTCCAATGCGTAACCGCTGACACGGGCAAAGGCTTCTCCTAACTCTTTTGCGCCCGGAACATTATAATCCTGAAATTGCCAATAAATCACTTCCCCTTGCGCGTGATACGCCAACACCAAAGCGGGATCAATAAATTCCGTATAACCAGCCAGCGCCTTGCTTTCTATCTGATTTAAGGGTGCCCGGCCTACATAGTCCCGCGGTCCGGGACGGGTAAAGCCTTGGGAGAATTTGATCTCTCTGGCCTGAAGCCATCCGGCAGGGTACTGAAGATTGAGATCAACACCCAACAGGTTAGCCTTCCAGCCGTTGGGAAAAGGGATATTGGGATAAAATTCCGCCAGACTCCGGGCGGATTCATAGGGAATACTTCCCGGCGGGATCGCACCGGTAACCAGATCCACCCCGTCCGGGTCTACCATGGGCACCATGTAAACGGTAGCCGCATCCGCTATTATTTGTGCTTCGACACCGAAAACCGTACCATTTTCTGAGATGGCCCGGGCAAAATCCTCCGCAAATTTCAAAAGCACCAAACTGGTGATCCATTCATTGGCATGGTGGGACGCAGAGTAAATAACCTTTCTTGGGCCGTTACCAATGACCAACGTCCGCAGTGGCCGCCCGTATGCGGTGGTAGCAATGACCTCTGTGCGGCAGAAGGGATACTTTTCCACAAGGGCAAAAATCATCTGCTCGCAGCTTTCGGATGTAATGGGAATGTCGGTTCTCACAATTGCCATAAAATCGCCTCCGATTATCTTACGCGGCAATAATAAAAAAAGTTACTGCAGAGAATACTCCGCAGTAACTTTTGCTTATTCATAAGCGAGAATGGCATCCAGTTTGGCAACCCAATCCTTGTCCCGGATCCGAAGAAAATCGTTTTCAAAAGGGATATCCTGGGAGCTGTTCATGAGCACAGCGTATCCGCCGCTGCTGGTGATGGAAAGATATTGGGCGGTAGAATCACTGTCATAGGTGATAAAAATGGTATAGGTTGATTTCTCGTTATGGGTGATAGAGGAAGCAGGATCTCGCCAATAGGAAGACGATTGCATCAGATTCAAGACCTGAGACAGCTGATCCTGGGTCAAATCGGCTTCATATTGATTGTGGTCCGTAGTCATTCCATCAAAAGACCAAGACCAAATGGAGACAGTCGCTTCACGACCGGCAGGGATTTCTTGCAAAAAACGAAGCTCTGCGCCACGCACATAGAACCAACTGAATGTCAGTATGATGGCTGCCACCAGAATAACAGAAACGGAGATGCTTATAATGCGACGGGTCTTCGTGCTCATAAAACGCTCCTTTCCAAGACGGTTAGGAAGGATTCTGCTCCAGCCAAATCAGAAGCACCGCGATATCCGCGGGGCTGACACCGGAAATACGGCCGGCTTGCCCGATGGACATGGGGCGGATCTCGCTAAGTTTCTGCCGTGCCTCCAAGCGAAGACCGGCGATGGCAGTGTAGTCGATACTGTCGGGCAGGCGGCGGGACTCTTCCTTTTTAAATTCTTCTACCTGCTTTTCCTGCCGGGCAAGATAACCGGCATACTTGATTTGGATCTCTACTTCCTCGGTGACGGCCTTGGGAAGCTCCGGGCGGTTAACATCAAAAGGAGCGATGTCTTCATAGGTCACCTGGGGACGGCGCAAGAGGTCTGCCAGCCTGGCGGAGTTAGCGACCGGTGTAGAATCCCGGTTTGCCAGCATGGCATTCAGTGCTTCGGATGCGGGAACGCCGTTTGATTCCAGACGATTCATTTCCCGGCGGACGGCCTCATATTTTTCTTCTACCTGCTTCAGCCGTTCCTGAGGCACCAGGCCAACAGCGGCACCGATGTGGGTCAAGCGCTGGTCGGCATTGTCCTGCCGGTGGAGCAGCCGGTACTCACTGCGGCTGGTCATGATCCGGTAGGGTTCTTCCGTGCCCTTGGTCACCAAATCGTCGATGAGCGTACCGATATAGCAGGTGTCCCGGGTGAGGATCAGGGGATCTTTGCCCTGGAGTTTCAGAGCTGCGTTGATGCCTGCTACCAAGCCTTGTACGGCGGCTTCTTCATAGCCGGAGGAACCGTTGAACTGGCCTGCGCCGTAAAGACCGGATATCTTTTTATATTCCAGTGTGGGCAGCAGACTGGTGGGATCGATGCATTCGTATTCGATGGCATAGGCAGGGCGCATCATTTCCGCGTTTTCCAGACCGGGGATGGTGCGCAGCATCTGCAGCTGCACATCTTCCGGAAGAGAAGAGGAAAAACCCTGGATATACATTTCTTCTGTGTCCAAACCGCAAGGCTCAATAAACAGCTGGTGGCGGTTCTTTTCGGCGAAGCGGACGATCTTGGTTTCAATGCTGGGGCAATCCCGGGGGCCGACACCGGAGATGGTGCCGTCATACATAGGGCTTCGGTGCAGATTGGCCTTAATGATCTCGTGGGTCTGCTCGTTGGTGTAGGTCAGATAGCACACAGCTTGATTATACAGCGCATGCTCTGTGCGGAAAGAAAAGGGTTCCGGTACTTCATCGCCGGGCTGCAACTCCATTTTGGAGAAATCAATACTGCGGCGATTGACTCTGGGAGGCGTTCCGGTTTTGAACCGGCGTAGGGGAAGTCCCAATTTTCTCAGATTATCCGCAAGACCGATAGAAGCGTGCATGCCGTCAGGGCCTGCCTGCTGTACGGACTCACCGGTGATCACCGTGGAGTCCAGATAAGTGCCGCTGGCGATGACCACAGATTTGGCATCATACCGTGCGCCCAACTGGGTACGCACACCGGTGACAGCACCGTCTTCCACATAGATTTCCACAATTTGCGCCTGCTTCAGCTCCAGGTTTTCCTGCAGCTCCAGCACATGCTTCATATACTGCTGGTACTTGCGGCGGTCACCCTGGGCCCGTAGGGAGTGAACAGCGGGGCCTTTGCCCTTATTCAGCATCCGGTACTGGATGCAGGCAGCATCGGCGGCAACTGCCATTTGTCCGCCCAAAGCATCCAATTCTCTTACCAGGTGGCCTTTGCCGGTACCGCCGATAGCGGGATTGCAGGGCATGTTACCCACGGCATCCAGGTTAATGGTAAAGAGAAGGGTCTTATGACCCAGCCGGGCAGCGGCCAATGCCGCTTCGATACCTGCGTGGCCCGCGCCGATGACAGCTATATCGCAGCTTCCGGCATAATAGGTGGTCATTCTTCGGTCTCCTCTTTCTGCTTCTTTTCTTCCGGGGGCAGCATGAAGGGTTTGCATACCACCTCACAGCGGTTGATGGGAGTGCCCAGCGCGTGGAATTTTTCTTCGTAGCCGGTCATGATGCCGACAATGCCGTTTTCGTGGAGATTCCGGGTCAGGTTCTTGACCTCCAGGCCGCAGGCGGCAAATTCTTCCACGCTGAACGCAAACAGCGGTGCATTATCGGTCTTGTAGTGGAACTCGCCACCGGTGCGGACTACACGGCAGTATTTATCCAGGAAGCCGCGGTGGGTCAGGCGGCGCTTGGCATTCTTTTTCCGGGGCCAGGGATCGGGGAAGTTAATAAACAGACGGTCGATTTCCTGACCGGCAAAGATCTCTTCAATGTTGGCTACATCCATATCGATGTAAAATACATTTTTCAGGCCCATGTTCTGCGCCTTTTCCATGGCGACCACCATAGCTTCCCGGCAGCGCTCCACAGCAATCAGCAGCACATCAGGGTTGGCCTGAGCGGTCTCAGCGGTGAATTTACCTTTGCCGCAGCCGACTTCCACCCAGAGGGCAGTGCAATCCGGCTTCAAAGAGCGCCAGTTGCCTTTCAGCGCGGCAGGTTCGGCAATGCGCAAAGCGGCACAGGCTGCCATGCGGCTGTCCAAATTCTTCATTTTTCTCATTCTCATAGCGTATTCCTCCAAGTGGCCATAACAATTCAATTTATTATAGCAGATGAAGTGTTTGCAGTCAAAACTCTTTTTAAAAATATCCCCCGGTTGGGGTTGTCACCGAGTGGAAAATGTCGTATAATAGCGGAAAAACTGAGGGGAGACATGGGCTTTGGAACATACCCACGATCACACCTATATGCACGAGCACGGCCTTGCTCACAGCCATGGCCATGTCCATGAAAATCAAAAAGCGGTCATTAACCGATTGGCCCGGGCCATCGGCCACCTGGAAAAAGTGAAACGGATGGTGGAAGAGGGTTATGATTGTTCTGAAGTGCTGGTGCAATTGGCCGCCGTTCGTTCCGCACTGGATAACACGGGCAAGGTGATCTTAAAAGATCATATCCGTCACTGCATGGTGGATGCGGTAGCGGCCGGAGATGAAAGCGCCATTGATGATCTGTGTCAGGCAATCGAAAAGTTTATGAAGTAAAAGCGTGCGTTGCTCAGCAACGCACGCTTTGTATTATAGATTCAGAAGATTGATAAACAAACCGCCCTGCACAGATCTGGCCTGGAAGCCCCGAACATACGGATGGGATGTAAAGATCCAATCACTGAAAGGTACCCGGTCGGGACTATCCTGCAGAAAACGATGCATCCGGCTGACGATCATCCGGGTAAACTCCGGATCGTCAAGCAAAACCGTTGCCCACATCTGCCAGTCAGTTTTGGTATAGTCGCTGCGGCTATCCAAAGGCAGGCCGTAGGTGTTGCATTTGGTTTTGTAATAGGCAATTTCCAGCTGGATGACCTGCTCGTTGAACAGATCCAGCTTCAGCAGCTTATCCCAAACCAGGTTATACTTGATGCTCCAAGTGCCGCTCTGATCAAAGGCAAGCTTGTAGTGATCGCCGTCCAATGCTTCTACTTCCCACCGTGCAGCCATATCTTTGGCCAGCTGACGGTAAGTATCCGCACCGTCCATACCAGCGCCGTCCAGCATTTGTGCAAAAGCGGCAATGCCGCAGATGGCTTTCAGAGAGAGGTTGCAGTTATGCGCCAGGTGTCCGGCAAAGTCATCGGTGCAGAGCTGGTTTTCGGGGTCGTAGCCTACATCCGCCAAATAATCCGCCCACTGCTTCAAAATGGAGTAGTGGGTCTTAAAATACCCATAATCTTTCTTGGCGGCGCAAGCGGCAGCCGTGCACAGAAGCATATTGCCGCATTCCTCTACCGGCATCTGCTTAACGAACGGATCGTTGTTGCGGACATACCAAAGGGCATAGCCGTATATCTGACCGTTGGCCAGGGGGTAAGTACCCACATCATGGGGGGCAAAGGGATAGTCCCAAAGACCCTTTTCCACCATCTTAAATACGGGATTCATCATACCCTCTACCAGCTCGGGAGCATACATCAAGAACAGCGGAATGGAAGGATAGGTTACATCCACGGTGGCCATACAGCCGTTGGAGTAATTCTCTTTGGAGAAGAACTGGATCTCACCGTCATGCCAGGTCAGCTTGTGGGCAGCGATGGCCTGCCGGTAGCTGAGGGAAATAATGTCTGCATACGCTTCTGAAACGGCCCTTGCTTTTGACAGCAAGTCTTCTTCAAAAACGCGTACCTTTTCCAAAATGGCATCGTAGTCCCGGAGGGCCTTCACAACGATGTCATTGAAAGTATCGCCGTTTCTGCGCCAGTAAGCCTCAATGTTTTCACCGAAATACTGGACGGACTTGATGTCATTGTAGCCGGCGGCGATAAAGCCGGAGACAGGATTGCTCTGCACATCAAAATGTTTGCTTACGGCAATGGTGGGATAGTCAGGGAAGACACTGACTTTTTCATACATTTCATAGCGGTCGGGACCCAACTCCCGCATAGAGACAGCGGTGTTGGTGTAGCGGTCATTCGTGCTGTGACGGTCCCGCAGGTACTGAATAAAATTGCGCAGAGCAGATACTCTGGGCTGGAAGTCCGGCGCGATGACATGGAACTCGCCCCATTCGATCCGGTGGCCGTCACCACTGCGCTGAAGCATCCGATCCGTGCCGCTTGAAAAATACACCGAGTGGGGCGTACGGCAGACAAAGACCTGCTGGTTGTTCCGGTCCACGCAGAACTCGCCGGTGAAGCCAAAGTAGAGATCCACCTTATGGGGCTGCGCATCCTTTGGGGTGATGCGGTAGCTGATATAGCTGATGGGACGGGAAAGCACATCCAGATCATTTAAAAGCAGAGGACTGGTAAATGTCAGCTCCAGCTCCACGGTCTCGTTTTCAAAGGTATAGACAGTGGTCATAGGGCGGATCACACAACCGGTCTGTTCCATTTTCCGGTAGCCGGGATGGTAGTATTCTGCCACTTCTACCGCAGACATAAACTGGTAGATCACATTGTCTACGGTCAGCAGACCGAACATGTGCTTACGGATACCGTCCCAATGACGGGTGGTGTCGTCAGTCAGACGGTCTGCGAAGCTCCAAATACTGAACATAGGGTCATGGGTGATCAGCGGTACTGCGGGAACGCGCATTTGCTTATGATCCATAACGGTCACACTCCTGTTTGACTTATTATACTGAAATTGTAAGCCAGTTTCCGAAAAACCGCAAGAGAGGATACTATTATTTCTTTACATATCCTACTATAAAAAGAAGCCGCGGTGATACCGCGGCTTCGCAATATTTTATTTTGCTTTTGCCAGCTTGCGCTCTTCTTTGGTCTTGAAGAACTTTTCCAGTTCGGGAACCAGGATCATACAGATCAGCGCAGCGGTGAAGCCGCCGTTATACAGGCAGAAACCACCATGGAGGTTGGGAACGGAAGTTACCAATAAATAGTGCATCACTGCGGCCACAAATCCGTAGTGCCAGCCGTACTTGTCGGCAATGGGACTCAGACCGTTGGCATAGCACAGACCTACGCAGATTGCTTGCGCATTGATCTTGAAGGCGAAGGTGCCGCCCAGCATAGGAGAGAGCCAGCCGAAAACAACGGATGCTACAAAGTAACCAAGCATAATGGGCCATACATTGCCGGGATGGCTGCCGGAGTTGCAGCAGGCCAGCATGCAGAAGATAATGCCAAAGGTAATACCGTTGAAGGTTGCGCCGATCAGGTTGTAGTAACCCAGGATGAACAGACCAAACACACCCACATTCATCAGGAAGGTAGCATTGCCGTAAGTGCCGGAGAAGTTGGTTACCAAAGCGGGATCGGTCAGCAGCTTCCAATAGTCCTTGGGTTTGCAGCCAAGGATAAACGCAAATACGATGCACAGACCGAAAACGACGCAGCAGAAAATATTAACAGTGGATTGGGAAGCAACTTGCATAGTAGCGGCATCGATATCAGACAGTGCCTTAGGCAGAGCCACACCCATGGTTTTAAACAGGGTGGCATTCAGGAAGAAAGCAGTCATACCGATGGGCAGTGCCGCAGAGTACAAATCAAATCCCTTATGTACCTTGGGAGAGTGGGCAAGACCAGCGGGCAGGAAGAAGCCGATAACCAAACCTACCAACACGGCCAAACCCAGACCCAGCCAATTAAAGCCGATTGCCTCCGCATGAGGGTAACGGATCAGCAGATCAGTGATCAGGGGCGCAATACCGGTAGAGAACATCATAGCGTTGACCAGACCGCCCAACTTTTCCTTCTTCACCAGGCCGTAGACAACAACGCCAAACATGGAAAACCACATGTTCAGAATGTTGATACCCCAGGAGCCAAAGCCGATGGTCAGGATCACAGCCAAAGTGGAAACGTTGTTGGGTGTACCCTTAAAGACGACAAACAGCAGCAGGCAGAACAAACCGACCAAACCCATATTCAGGAAAGTAGCGGCATAACCACCCATGGCGAAATAGTTGGCGGAGATCTTATTAGGTTGAGACAGAATATTCCAAAGACCGCTGAACATGGTGGCCCGATCGGGCATACAAACAGCGGCAACCAGGAAACAGGCAGACAGGAAGCCAAACAGAAGCTTCAAAAAGCTGCCTTCGGAAAGGCTTTTGATTTTTTTCATAACGCACCTCAAATGATTAAATCTGGGCAATCCGAGCCCAAAAGTGTTCGAATTGCCCAGACGGTCGGCTGTTTACTCCTGCACTCCATCGCGGTGAACCGCGTTTATCCGTCAGTTATGCAGGAGGAATATGATTTTTATACCTTCTCAGCAGCTTCCACAACATGCTTCATCAGAACGCTGGTGGTAACAGCGCCGACACCGCCGGGAACGGGGGTGATAGCGTCAACGATAGGCTCGACTTCGTCGAAGATAGCGTCGCCGGACATGCCGCCCTTACCCTTGGAGGTGATCTTCTCGGCATCCCAGTTCATGGAAACGTCGATAACGACCTGGCCTTCACGGACAAAGTCCTTGGTCAGAGACTTCAGAACACCGGCAGCGGAGATGATGATGTCAGCCTCGCGGCAGATAGCAGCGGGATCGACGGTGCGGGTATGGCAGACGGTAACGGTAGCGTTCTTAGCCATCAGCATCATGGCTGCGGGCTTGCCGACAACCAGGGAGCGGCCGATAACGACAGCCTTCTTGCCCTTGCAGTCGATGCCATAGTGATCCAGGATCTCCATGCAAGCTGCGGGAGTGCAGGGAGCGTAACCCAGGTCCTGGCCTTCAAAAACACCGGCGTTGGACATGTGCGTCATGGAGTCAACGTCCTTCTTGGGAGCCAGACGGTTGCAGATCTCGTCCTGCTCAGCCTTCAGGTGCTTGGGCAGAGGACGGAACATCAGGCAGCCGTGGATGGAATCGTCAGCATTGATTTCATCGATAACAGCCAGAACTTCTTCCTTGGTGGAAGCTTCAGGCAGGATGAAATTCTTAATCGCAACACCGATCTCTTCAGCGCGCTTGGTAGCGCCCTTTTCGTAGCTGAGGTCGGAGGGGTTCTCGCCCAGACGCAGAATTGCGAGAGTGGGGGTAACGCCCTTCTCTTTCAGAGCAGCGGCGCGGGCCTGCAGGGAAGCAACCAGTGCTTCGTTAACTTCTTTACCGAGCAATCTCTTAGCCATAGTAAAATACTCCTTAAAAATATTTATTGTTCTAGAAAATGTAGCGAATCGAGCGGGTCAGGGCAGTGACGATCAGTACTGCACCTTGCACGCATCGGCTGCCCGCACTGCGGGCTCACACGCCAAAACCAGCCTTAACGGTGTTGAAGATTTCGTCAGCCATAGGGCAGTACTTTGCCATCATGCCCAGGGCTTTGTTATTCAGCTCTTCAGCCTTTTCGCGGTTTTTCAGGGTCTTGGTGTTGATGAAAACATTCAAAGAGGCAGCCTGCAGAGCGGCCTTGCAGCAAACAGCGCCGCAGCCGGCGTCGGAAACAGCCAGGCGGCTGCCCTTAGCGGCAAACACAGCGATGGCTTCAATGGCCTCACAGCACAGCTCCATGATGTGCATGGGGGTGGAGCAAGCAATCAGGGTAGCCTCTTCCATAACAGCGTCACGGTTGGGGTCATCCTTGGGAATGCCGTAAGCCTTAGCCAGGGGCAGGAAGTTGATCTCATCCATCTCCACCTGATTCAGCAGCTGGGTCTGCAGATCGTCACATTTTGCCTTCAGCGCAATGATCTCAGCTTCCACATCGGCATACTTCTTCTTGCCGACGGTCAGGGAGCCGACCATGTTGCCCAGAGCGGTACCGATGGCGCCGACCAGAGCAGCAGCACCGCCGCCGCCGGGAGCGGGAGCATCGGAAGCCAGAACGGAAACAAATTCACGGCAGGTAGCCAGAGTCATATCCATAGTTTCGTTTCTCCTTTTCGATATAAGGTGTCAAACAGGCCGGTTTCA
>JAZNLC010000025.1:0-12503 GCA_045578895.1 Faecousia sp.
GGCAAAAATCTTTGATTTTTGACTGGGGGATTCCATGCTGCAAAGCAGCATATCGCCCTACGGGCGATGAATCCCTCCACCGCTTACGCGGTCCCCCTCCCTTTGACAAGGGAGGCTTTGCACCGCTAAACGATCATTTACCCCATTGCGGCCACCGGTTGACAATTCACGGGAAATATGCGAAAATAACCCAAAATAACCCCAAAGGAGCGTCCGCTATGTCCCACCAAGCATCCCGCAGAGCATTGATCATCGTCAGCACCGTCATCACTGTTGTATTCGCGCTGATTGAGCTGTTCTTCCGCCCCGATTTTATCGGTAAAACCATTTGGATGACCGTACTGTACATGATCCCCGCCTTCATCCTGCACAAGTGCAACGAGCACATTCTCTACAGTGAATTCTTCTCATTTCCCGGCAAGCCCTTCTGGAATGCCCTGGCTATGGGTGTCGGTGTCTTTCTCCTGGTCAAAGGCGCGCTCAGTTATTTCCCGAGTCTTCTGCCCGCCACCTATTTCCCCCAGCGGCTGCAAAGCCACATGGGCAGCTACACCGACATGGCGTTGGCTGTCACGGTCTATCTCGCCCTGGCCGACAGCCTGATGACGGAATTCTTCTTCCGGGGTTTCACCTTCTTTAACCTTTCCCATCTGGCTGACAAGCAGTTCTCTCACCTCTTCTGTGCCGTGCTGTACGCATTGTTCAGCGCTATGCGCACCTTCGGCATCTTTTCCGCACCGCTGTGGATCGGCTGGACGGTGCTGTCCTTTGGTATCAGCCTGCTTTTTACCCACCTGTACCTGCGCACCAAGACCATCTACCACTCCTGCATGATCCATTTGGGCTTCAATCTGGCGGTGTATCTGTCCGCTTTGGAGCTTCTTGGCATTTAATATCCCGGCAGCGGCAATCTTTGCCGCTGCTTTTTTTCTTGCAAGAAAAATGAAAAGGTGTATAATGGAAGGGAAGAAAATTGTCTGGAGGTGTCGGTATGCGCAAACCTTTGGTATTTCAATCGGACTTCGGCTATGTGGACGGTGCTGTCAGCGCCATGTACGGCGTTGCCTACGGTGTGGATCCCCAACTGCTGATTTCCAATCTGACCCATGAAATCACACCCTTTGATGTTTGGGAAGCATCCTACCGTTTGATCCAAACCGTTTCCTATTGGCCGGAAGGCACGGTATTTGTCAGTGTGGTAGATCCGGGTGTAGGCTCTGCCCGCCGCTCTCTTGCGGTAAAAACCCGTGACGGCCATTATATCATCACACCCGACAACGGTACCCTGACCCATATCAAGCGTATGACCGGCATTTGTGAAGCCCGGATCATCGATGAAGCCACCAACCGGCTGAAAGGCTCCGGCCAGAGCTATACCTTCCACGGCCGTGATATCTATGCCTATACCGGCGCGCGGCTGGCCTCCGGTGTGATTTCCTTTGAAGCGGTTGGCCCTGCCGTACCGGTGGAGAGTATCTTTGAACTGCCGGTAGAAGAAGCGGTATTTGAGAACGCAGGTGTTTACGGCACCATCGATGTGCTGGATGTGCGCTTCGGCAGCCTGTGGACCAATATCCCCCGCTCTCTGTTTGAGCAGTTGGGTGTCAGCCACGGCAGCTATGTGGAGATCCGCATTGAGAACGGTACCCGCACCGTCTACAAAAACATTCTGGTATACGCCAGGAGCTTTGCTGATGTATATGTGGGCGAACCGCTGGTGTATGTCAACAGCCTGGATTGCATGGCCGTGGCCATCAACCAGGGCAGCTTTGCCCGGGCCTATAACATTGGTACCGGCAACAACTGGAAGCTTCGCATCCGCAAAGCGCCCAAAGTTGTCTATGAGTAAGGAAGTGAGCGCATGAAAAAACCTTTGATTGCATTCAAGGATTTTACCTTCCAGTATTTTTCCCAGGCAGAGCCTACCCTGCATAACATTGACCTGACCATTTACGAGGGAGAAAAGGTTCTCATTGTCGGCCCATCCGGCAGCGGTAAAAGCACCCTGGGCCACTGTATCAACGGTCTGATCCCTTTTGCCTACCGGGGGCAGATGACCGGCAGTGTCAAGGTAGCGGGTATTGAGACCAAAGAAGCGGACATCTTTACCCTTTCTCACCATGTGGGTACTGTCCTGCAGGATTCCGACGGTCAGTTCGTCGGCCTGACGGTAGGGGAAGATATCGCCTTTGCGTTGGAAAATGATTGCAAGCCCCAGGCCGAAATGCACGAAACGGTGCAGCAGGTAGCGGACATTGTGGATATGGGCAAGCTATTAAAGTCCTCTCCCTACGAGCTTTCCGGCGGGCAAAAGCAGCGTGTGGCCTTTGCGGGTGTCATGGTCAATGATGTGGATGTTCTTCTTTTCGACGAACCGCTTGCCAACCTGGACCCTGCCACCGGCAAAACCGCCATCGACCTCATTGATAAAATTCAGAAGCAGTTTCATAAGACCGTTGTGATCATTGAGCACCGGCTGGAAGATGTTCTCTATCGCAATGTTGACCGGATCATCGTCTTTTCCGAGGGCCGCATCGTTGCGGATATGACCCCGGACGAACTGATTGCCAGGGGCATCCTGCCACAGTTGGGTATCCGGGAACCCTTGTATGCCACCGCGCTGAAATACGCCGGTGTGGAGATCACCCCCGAAATGGGCGCGGGCCGTTTGGAAACCCTGCATTTGGACGAAGTAAAGGATTCGTTGGTTCAATGGAACGACAGCCGGATTCCCGCTGCGCCCAGGGAAGAAAAGCCCCCCATCCTGGAAGTGAAGAATCTCCACTTCCAGTACACAAAAAAGCGGAAAATTCTGCACAGCATCAGCTTTACCATCCGGGAAGGCGAGATGGTCAGCATCGTCGGCACCAACGGCGCAGGCAAGAGTACCCTCGCCAAGGTCATCTGCGGCTTCGTCACCGAATCCGCCGGTGAGATCCTTTTCAAGGGAGAATCCCTCAAAGGACAGACCATCAAAGAGCGCTCTCAGAAGATCGGCTATGTGATGCAGAACCCCAATCAGATGATCTGCAAATCCATGATCTACGACGAAGTGGCTTTGGGCCTGCGGCTGCGGGGTATGGACGAAGCGGTCATTGCAGAAAAGGTGGAAAAGGCCCTGAAGATCTGCGGTCTTGCCCCCTTCAAGAAGTGGCCCATCTCCGCTCTGAGCTTCGGTCAGAAAAAGCGGGTCACCATTGCTTCCATTCTGGTCATGGAACCCCAGATCCTCATTCTGGACGAGCCTACCGCCGGCCAGGACTATTACCACTACACCGAGATCATGGAGTTCCTGAAAAGTCTCAACGACCAGGGTGTGACCATTGTGATGATCACCCACGATATGCACCTGATGCTGGAATACACCCCCCATGCCATCGTCATCAACGGCGGTGAAAAGATTGGCGACAGCACAGCGGTGGATATTCTGACCAACGCGGATATCGCTTCCCGGGCCAGTTTGAAGCTGACCAGTTTGTATGACCTTGCGGTGGCCGCGGGCATTGAGGATGCCCCCGGCTTCGTGCAGCACTTCATCGACTACGAACGGGAGGTGTACCGCCATGAAGGATAAGCTTTTTGACTATGTGGAGCGGGATAACTGGGTATTTCGGCTCTCCGGCATTACCAAGCTGATTTGTTTCATTGTTTTGACCGTCGCTGTCATGCTGACTTATGATGTGCGGCTGATCGCGGGTATTTTCTTCCTGAGTGTGGCGTTTCTCGCTATGTCCGGCATCAAATTTTCTCAGATCAGGACCCTTGTGATCTATGTGATCGTATTTTTGGTGCTGAACTTCCTTCTGACCTATCTGTTTGACCCGCAATACGGCGTAGAGCTTTACGGGTCCAGCCATGAGATCTTCCGTATCGCCGGGCAATACAATCTCACCTGGGAGCAGCTTCTGTACCAGCTCAGCAAATCCTTTAAGTACGCCAGCGTGATCCCCCTGGGCTTGATGTTCGTTCTGACTACCAACCCTTCGGAATTCGCGGCATCCCTCAATGGCATCAAGGTCAGTTACAAGGTCTGCTACGCCCTGGCCTTGACATTGCGCTACTTCCCCGATACCATCCGCAACTACAACGATATCTCCGTGGCCCAGCAGAGCCGCGGCCTGGATCTTTCCAAAAAGGAAAAATTCACCACCCGGGTAAAAAACATCATGAATATCTGCGTACCGCTGATCTTCTCCACCATGGACCGGATCGATGTAATCAGCAACGCCATGGATCTGCGGGGCTTCGGCAAGCATAAAAAACGCACCTGGTACACAAAGACCCCTGTCGGACGCAATGATTATCTTTGCATCGCTGCCTGTGTTTTGGTTTTGGCCATTGTCATTGTGTTTCTGCTGTTCATCAACCACGGAAGATTCTGGAATCCCTTTATTGGAAAGGAAACAATGTTATGAGCATGTTCGATAAACCCATTCTTGTCTTTCAGACCGACTTTACCTATGCCGAGGGCGCTGTCAGCTCCATGTACGGCGTTGTCAAGACCGTAGACCGGGAGCTGGAGATTTTCGACGGCACCCACCAGATCCCCCAGTATGACACCTGGAGTGCCAGCTACCGCCTATATCAAAGCCTGCAGTTCTGGCCCAAGGGCACCGTCTATGTATCCGTCGTTGACCCCGGTGTGGGTACCAAGCGCCGGGCCTGCGTTGCTAAGACCGTTGACGGCTACTATGTTGTCACCCCTGACAACGGCAGTCTGACCCATCTGAAAAAGTTTGTGGGCATTGAAGCCGTTCGTGAGATCGACGAAAGCGTTAACCGCCTGCAGCGCACCGCCGGAACCGCCATCTTCCATGGCCGTGATCTGTTCGGTTACTGCGCCGCCCGGCTTGCCAGCGGCATCATCGACTTTGCGGGAGTGGGTCCTGCGTATCCCGTAGAGGAGATCGTAGAACACCCCATTTTTGAACCGGAGATCAGCGAAGGCTGCGTCAAAGGCTATTTTGAGATCTGTGACCCCAACTTTGGCAATCTTTGGACCAACATACCTCTGGAAAAGTTCAAGGCAGCAGGCTTCCAATATGGCGATATGGTCCATGCCACCATCTTCCACGAAGGCACTCCCGTCTTTGATCAGACAGTGCTGTTCCACCAAAGCTTCGGCTATGCCCAAAAGGGCGACCCCATGATCTACAACAATGAGCTGATGAAAGTGGCAATGGCTGTCAGCCAGGGCAGCATGTGTAAAAAATATGATCTTTGGTTCGGTCCGGAGTGGACTGTGGTCTTTACAAAATAATTTCCCCGTGTTATAATTTATGGGAAATACGGAGAATTCCGTAAAACTGGAAAGAAAATGGAGGTACTCCCATGAACAAGAAACTCTTCGGTTTTAATACCAAGACGCTGGTTGGCACCGCCCTGGGCGCAGCACTGTTCACTGTGCTGATGATGTATGTCAAGATCCCCACCGGCCTGCCCTCCACCGAAATTCAGACCTGCTACGGCATTGGCGGCTTCTTTGCTGCCATGTTCGGCCCCATTGCCGGTTTCCTGATGGCTTTCATCGGCCACTTCATTTCCGACTCCCTGAGCTACGGCGCATGGTGGAGCTGGATCATCGCTTCCGGCGTTTGCTGCTTCATCATCGGCCTGGTTTATCCCAAGCTGCATGTGGAAGACGGTGTTCTGTCCGGCAAGGACATTCTGGTCTACAACATCACCCAGGTCATTGCCAATGTTTTCGCATGGATCATCGTTGCTCCCGTTCTGGACATCGTGATCTACAGCGAGCCCGTTGAGCTGGTCTTCACCCAGGGCCTGGTTGCTTGCCTGAGCAACGCTGTTTCCGCCGGCGTTATCGGCTCTCTGCTGCTGCTGCTGTACAGCAAGACCCGGGCCAAGAAGGGCAGCCTGACCAAGGAATAATTCCCCGCATAACAAAATCAGCACACCCTTTGGTGTGCTGATTTTTTATGTTTCCTGTTGGAGTAAATGATCGTTTATGCGGCGAGCCGCCGCTCCCAATTCGCACCAAGACTTCTACTTGTCGTTCGTGCCTTGCCTTGCCCGGTATCGTTCCTGCGGTGGTAAATGATCGTTTAGCTAAGCACTTACCTAAAACGCACGTCATTCCGAGGGAGCGAAGCGACCGTGGGAATCCCGTGAGGTTTCCGCAGTGTTACGGGATTGCCACGCCAGTGTGAGCACTGGCTCGCAATGACGTGGTGATCGGAAGTTACTGCGATAAACGATCATTTATCGGACAGTTTTCCCAACACCAGGGCGCTCTTAGGCGGTACGGTGCAGCTTCCGCTGATGTGGATCCGCAGCTTCCACTGGAAAGAAGAATCCCCATCTACCAGCACCTGCCACTTGCCTTCCGGCAGACGCAGCTTCTGTCCCTGCTCTGCGCAGTTGAATACCATCAGCAGATTCTCCCATTTGCTGCCCTCACCCTGATTATCCAGGCACAGGGCAGCTGCATTGTTTTCCAGATCCTTAGACCACAAAATCCGCTCATGGGCTTTCTCTGTCTTATCCTGCAAGCCGGGCAGCTGCATACGCAGGGCGATCAGGCCACGGTAGTAATCCACCATTTTCTGATTCTGCCAGGCTCTGGACCAATCCAGCCGGTTCACTTCCGCGCTGGAGCAATAGCTGTTTTTGATACCGCCCTTGGTTCTGCCGAATTCTTCGCCGGACAGGAAGAAGGGCCTGCCCTGGCAACAGAAATTGATGGCTGCGGCCAAACGGTTGGCCTTTTGAATATCGGCGGCGCTGCCGGAAAAGTCCTTTTGGGGATCCATCGTGTATACCAGTTTGTCCCAAAGGGTCCAGTCATCGTGGCAGGAGAGATAAGTGATGGTCTGATAGGGTGTGGCAAAATCGCCGTGTTCCCCTGCCCAGGCAGCTACGCACTTGTGAAGCTGCCCGGCGGTGATTGTACCGCCATTGACAAAGCCAACGCTTCTCTCGTCCATGACGCTGCCCTTGACAGCATCCCGGGTGTTATCGCAGAAGGCGCCGATTTTGGGGTCAATGCGCTTCAGGCTGCCTTTATCGCAAAGGGGCGTGCCCGCTCTCGCGTAAGTATTGTCCGCCCGCCAGGGTTCACCGTACACCAGCTTCTCACCGATGCCATAGCGCTTGTCCAGTTCTTTCTGAAGGCTGTTCATCAGCTCATCATCCAGAAGCCCCATCAGGTCAAACCGGAAGCCGTCCATGTGGTATTCCTCCACCCAGTACAGCGCGGATTCCAGGATATACCGGCGGCACATGCTCCGCTCGGAAGCAACATCGTTGCCGCAGCCGGAGCCGTTGGAGGTCTTACCTTTTTCATCCTGGCGGTAGTAGTACCAGGGCACCGTCTTAAACAGCGGCGATTCCAGATCGTAGGTATGGTTGTATACCACATCCATGATCACCCGGAAACCATGCTTATGCAGCGCCGCGATGGCCTGCTTCAGTTCCCGGATGCGCACCTCACCCCGGTAGGGGTTGGAAGAATAGCTGCCCTCGGGAATGTTGTAATTGACGGGATCGTAGCCCCAGTTGTAGCCGGTTTCCGGCTTCGTCTCATCCACGGAGCCGTAATCATAGACAGGCAGCAGCTGGATATGGGTCACACCCAGCCGTTTTAAATAGGCAAGGCCCGTGGGATGGCTGCCGTCACGGTTCCATGTCGTACCTTCCCGGCAGAGGGCTGTAAACTTACCCCGGTCCGCTTCGTCAAAGCCGCCGGCTGCGTCCCAGGAGAAGTCCTTCACATGCAGCTCATAAATGATCTGCTCCGGGGTATGCTCCGGGGCTTTGTCCGTTTCCCAGCCCTCCGGATTTGTTCTTGCCAGGTCGATGACCATGCTTCTTTGGCCGTTGACACCGCAGGCCCTGGCATAAGGATCCTGGCTGATCCGGGTCACACCGTCTACGGTCACTTCATAATCATAGTACCAGCCGTCCAGGTTACGCTTGGTAGTATAGGTCCAGGTACCCTTTTCGCCCTTTTCCATAAAGATCTTTTCCAAAGCAGGCGCGTTGCTGCCCGCCTGATACAGCCGGACCGCCACCTGCTGTGCCGTAGGTGCCCAAAGCCGGAAGCAGGTGCCGTTTCCGCTGCAGAATGCCCCCAACGGAGCTTCCGTATGGTATGCCCTTTCAAATTCCCGGCTGTCAAACCACGCTTTGCTTGTCTTCGGTTCCATCATATCTCCCCCGCCGTTTTCATGCTTTCCGCACACAGTATAACCCATCCCCGGGCAATATTCCAGCTTTTTTTCTGTTCCGGCCCATGAATTTTTCTGCCCCAAGACTACGCTTTTTGCAATGCCGTGGTGAAAGATTGCAATTCCAAGCGGCAAAGCGAATGTGTATAATGGGAAAAAAAGCAAGGAGTGACCCCCTATGGAACTACAGAAACAGCCTCTGCGGATTGGTGTCATCGGTATCGGCAACATCGGTTTTGTCCATGCCACATGCATTTTTCAAGGTGGTGTTACCGGTGCTGTACTGGCCGCTGTGTGCGATGTAAAATCCCACCTGCGGCAGGAAATGGCCGGGCACTTCCCCGGTGTTCCTTTCTATGAAGACCACCGGCAGCTGCTGGAAGATCCCAATGTCGATGCTGTGATCGTTTCCGTGCCGCATCCCAGCCACAGCGTTGTCGCCATGGCTGCCTTCCGGGCCGGGAAGCATGTGCTGGTGGAAAAGCCCATGGATATCACCCTTTCCCGGGGTAAGGCCCTGTGCGCCGTGGCAAAGGAAAGCGGAAAAGTCTTTGGCATCATGTTCAACCAGCGCACCGGCAAGCTTTTCGCAAAGGCCAGGGAGATCGTATCCTCCGGCCGCTTGGGGCAGCTGAAGCGCTCCGTTTGGATTATCACCAACTGGTACCGTACCCAGCATTACTACGATTCCGGCACCTGGCGGGCCACCTGGGCCGGTGAAGGCGGCGGCGTACTGGTCAATCAGGCACCCCATCAGCTGGATCTTTGGCAATGGATCTGCGGCATGCCCGAGAAGATCACCGCTTTCTGCACCCAGGCCAAATACCACCGCATTGAAGTGGAAGACGACGCTACCATCATAGCACAGTTTCCCGGGGGTGCGGAGGGTATTTTCATCACCTCCACCGGCGAATACCCCGGCACCAACCGTTTGGAAATTTCCGGCACCAAGGGTAAGCTGGTTTTGGAAAACGGCAAGCTGAAATGGTGGCATCTTCAGGAGGATGAGCGGGATTTCTGTGTCAATGCCACCGAATCCTTCGCCCATATCCCCATGGACTACACGGAGATTGAGGATGAGCCGGAAAGCCAGGGCCACCGGAAGATCCTGCAGAACTTCACCAATGCCATCGTCCACGGCGAGCCGCTGCTGGCACCGGGCTATGACGGCATCCGGGAGCTGACCATTCAAAACGCGGCCTATCTGTCCGCCTGGAAAGGCAGCGTTCCCGTTGCGCTTGCCTTTGATGAAGCCGAATACGACGCGCTTCTGCAGGAAAGAACGGCCCGCAGTGCCGTCGCCCACAGCGCTGCCGCCGATGCGCGCCGCATGGAATACTCCGAGCGCTGGCAGATCAAATGGTAACCGTCCCGGTGATTCCTGCCGCGATATGGCTTCTTGACAAAAAGCCTCCCTTTACGCTACAATAGATGCATCTCTTGCATAATTTTAAAAACCCATAGGAGGCTGCCATGAAAAAGCTGATCCGTACTTTGCTCATCTTCGTCGTCGTGGGTGTCATCGGTTATGCCATCGGTAACCGGGAGACCACCGCTGATAAAATGGCCGCGCTGTCCGGCACCTGGCGTATGATCCAGCCCGACAGCACCGAGCAGGCTGACTTGCTGCTGAAAAATATCGACCTTTATGAGCAGGAGCTTGCCCTTGTGGATAACACTTCGCTGCAGTATGCCTGGCTGGTGGAATTCGACACAGAAGGCAATTTCCGTCAGGCTGATGACATTGAGATGACCAAGCAGCTGGTTCGGGAATTCTACGAAGGGGTCTTCGACGATCTGTATGAAGGCCGTGCCGGCCTGGCAGACTTGTATGAACAAGACCTGTCCGCCATGACCAAGGAAGAAATGCAGCAGTTTTACGCTGGTCTGTACGGCTACGATACCTACGAAGCCCTGATGGACCGTTTTGTCTCCTCCGCCTACAAGTATGATGAGTGGACCGATTACAGAAACGGCACCTATACCTTCGACGGCAATAAGCTGGATATCACGGATACCGTGGATGGCTACGAGACCTATCTCATCGCCTATAAGCTCAGCGGCGATACCCTGACCCTTACATACAGCGACGGCGTGGAAGTCTACACCCGGGCAAATTAAATACAGCCTACCCAAGGAGCGGCCGTGTGGCCGCTCCTTTTTTATGAAAAATCAGTTGCAAAAACAACTTTCTTGCTGTAGTATGTACCCATCTACATACAGGAGGTACATCTTATGGATGCCAAGAAAATCATGCAGGTATTTGAAGATACCGCGTATGTCCGCATGGGCGGTACCGAAGCAGAGCTGAAATGCGCTGAGTATCTGAAGCAGTGCTGCGCCGAAATGGGCCTGGAAGCCACCATTGAGCCCTTTGAGGTAGATATGGCCACCATTTCCGAAGCCGTATTTCTGGCCGACGGCGAAGCCATTCCCTGCAAAGGCTATTTCAATGCCGGAAGCGCGGAAATCGAAGCACCCTTCTACTATCTGCGCAGCACCGACGCTTACAGCCTCTCCCAGTGCAAGGGTAAGATCGTCATGATCGACGGCTACCTGGGCTACTGGATGTACCAGGATATTTTGGAAAACGGAGCCGTGGGTTTTGTGACCTATGACGGCAATATCAACTATGCCGACTGCGATATCGACCAGCGGGAGCTGCGCCCCCATGTCAGCAAGGGCAACAAGATCCCCGGTGTCAATATCAACGCCAAGTCCGCCGTAGCCCTCATCGCCAAGGGTGTGCAAACCGCCAAGATCGTCCTCAAGCAGGAAGAATACAAGGGCAATTCCCACAATGTCGTGCTGGATATGCCCGGCCAAATCGGCGAGTATATTGTGCTCACCGCCCACTACGACTCCACCTCTTTGTCCCAGGGCGCTTATGACAACATGTCCGGCTCTGTAGGTCTTCTGGGCATCGCTGACTATTTCAAGGATCATCCCCACCGCTACGGCCTGCGCTTTATCTGGTGCGGCAGTGAAGAGCGGGGTCTGCTGGGTGCCAAGGCTTACGTGGCTGCCCAGGAAGAGAATCTGAAGCAGTTTGCCCTGAACATCAACCTGGATATGATCGGCTGCATCATGGGTAAGTTCATCGGCTGCTGCACCACCGAAGAGCCTTTGGTCAAGTATCTGGAATACTTCGGTAATGAAGTGGGCTTCCCCATTGCCGTGCGGCAGGATGTATACTCCAGCGACTCCACACCTTTTGCCGACAAGGGTGTTCCCGCCCTGTCCTTCGCCCGGATCGCGCCCCCTCCCACCGGCACCATCCACAACAGCTACGATACCATGGCCCTGATGAGCGGCGAACAGATGGAAAAGGATATCGCCTTCCTCGTGGCCTTTACCGAGCGGATGGCAAACAGCGTCCGCTGCCCCGTTGCCCGGGAGATCCCCGACAACATGAAGGACAAGCTGGATATCTACCTGACCCGCAAGCGCGCCCCCAAGCACTGATCACAAAAGCCAGCCGGCATTTCCCGGCTGGCTTTTGAGACTGTCAAAAAAACTATGTCATTCCGAGCCAGTGCTCACACTGGCGTGGGAATCCCGTAAAATTTCAAGCCTTTTCGTTTATAAAACCCAGCAATTCCCTTCTATTTACGAGATCGCCACACCAGTCTGCGGACTGGTTCGCGATGACGCGCTATTGGGGAACTTTTTGACACAACGGAAAAAGCCAGCCGTCACGGCTGGCTTTTCATCTGCTCCGCGGTTTCCCGGATGGCCCGCAGCAGTTCCATAAACTCCCCCGCCAGGAGCTTTTTGCTTTGCGGGTTCTGCTTCAGCGTCTTGAAGAAAGCATGAATGCTCCTGGGGTGCAGCAGGTCCTTCACCTCACTGGCGCCGCCGGAACGCACCAGGGAAAAGATCGTTTCCACCAGTGTTTCCCGCTCCTCTTTCGTCATATCCCGGATCCAGTTTTTGATGGCAAGGTCCGCAAACCGGTTGCCCTCCGAGATCTCCTGCACATGGATAAAGTCACCGCCCATCACTTCCCAGGAATAGGGCTCATGCTGCAGCAGGCCGATCTGCCGGCTTTTGATGACACTGTAGGCTTCCTCATGCTCCAAAAGCATTCCGATCACCGAGGACTCCGGGATGTAGGTAAAGATCTTCGGCACCACCGATAAATATCCCGGATCGCTCAGCATGGTATCCGTAAAGCCCGGGCCGTCCAGATTATAGATTCCCAAAATCCGCCGCTGCACCATACTTTCCTGCTTTGCTCCCGCGTATACCGCCAGGTTGCCGCCCTTGGAATGTCCCCCCAGCCGCAGCAATACCGGCCAGGCTGCCGCGAATTCC
>JAZNLC010000026.1:0-12567 GCA_045578895.1 Faecousia sp.
ATCCTCCGGGCCGACCATGTCACCCGGGACAAAGATCTCTCCGGTGTCAAAGACACTGCCCGCGTTCAATTTTTCCCGGTTCTCTTTGGCGTAGGTATCGAAATACTCATAGGTATCCAGCCGGGAGTTTTCCGCCACCAGGTACAAACCCATGATCAGATTTTCCAGTCTTTCAATCTTTGCCCGATAGCCGTCGGCAGCATACCCATAGCCTTCCGCCACCTCCGCCATGATGCTGTAGCACTTCCGGCTGGCAAGCATCATCAAAAGCAGACTCAGACGATAGTTTTCCGTGCTTTGTTCCGTATCCAGCACGCCGGAGCCGGCTCGGGCCCTTGCCGAATGCACCACGCCTGCATGATATGTCAGCATTGCGATATCTTTCGTTTCCCCTGGAATGACCAACTCCAATGTCGCTCCGCCAACCTTCGCGGTCAATTCATAAAGCTTCAGTTTCGTGTTTTTTAAAGCACCTTCTGCTTTATTGATCAGCAACTCCTTTATGACCTGATGTCCCAAAGCCGGAATGGTCTTCCATCCGTTGCCATACATATTGTACACTTCCCGGGCCGCCAGGTATTGCGTATCCCAAACATCTTCCGCCGTAGCGGCATTATAAACCGCATCCAGCATCTGCTGATTGTCTTCCACATGGTCGTAACAAATGTATAGATACTCTACCAATTCCATGACCTCTGCCAGAGAGACCCCGAATTCCTTTTGATGTGCGCCGGTCAAAATGCTGACCGCGTCATCCTTATACCGGGGAAGCTTTTCTCCCGTTTGTATAAACGCAATCAATTTATCCGCTTTCAAGGGCGAGTCCTTGTCCAATTCCAGATCTTCGATCTTTCGGAACCAGTCCACCAGATCGTTCAGTTTTTTTGTTTCTTTGTTAAGTCCCGTCGCCAGTTTCAGGATCGTACGAGCATCATTGTTTTCCAAAAAAGCTTTATTAAACAAGCTGTCATCCCGCAGATAATCCCGGAAGATCTGACGGTAATCTTCAAATTCACCGGAATCCAGGAAGAAATCCAACCGGTCAAACCGGAAGTCCACTACCGAATTGAACAGATAACTGGGTATTACATAGAAAAACAAGGCTGTTTTGTCGTCCAGATCCCCATCCTCATCAAAGCCATCCGTTCTGAATTCCCCCGCCAGGTCGAAGCTGCAATCCAGCAGAGAAAAATCATACAGCAGTTCTGCCATAGACAAGTCGTTGTTTGACACAAAAATGGTTTCATTTTCAACACAGATGATCTCCGCGTTCAGGATTGGCATCATTTGACAGAAGGGCAAATAAACCTCTCCGTCGATGACATAGCAGTTCTTCAGGTCAATCATTTTGCTGTTGACGCTGGATAAGATGGCAGCCTTCTTTTTCTCCGGGCTGATCTGCACACGCTTAAAGGCTTTATCTGCTTCCTGACCGTCAATCAGGAATGTATTGGTATCACGGTGGTAGTTGTAGCGGGTATACCGGCCGAAGCTGGAAGCGGAGATATACAGCTCGTCTTCCTCAATGATCGCCTTTTCTACGCACACGCCCCCGCCGGCATCGATGCGGATCTTGTGAAATTCCACATCCTGGGCCTTCGCCCCGGTTAGAAGCATCGGCAAAAGCACTGCCATGCATAGCACCAGGCACAGAAACCGTTTCATCCCAGGCCACCTCCCATCTGTTCCAGCAGGGCTTCTTTGGCATAAGAGTATACCTTCCCGCTCATAGCATCAATGAATGTTTCCGAAAATTCAATCCGGAAGCCATCATTCTCGGGCCAGGCATAAAGATAGGTCGTAATTCTTGTCGGTGCCGCCTGCTTCACCAACGATACCAAAAAGGCATCGATCTCTCGTTCCGTGCTGTCCGCTGTAAATATACTCAGATCTGCTTTTCTTAACTCCGCGGCCAGGTCAACACCCATAACCGTAACAGTCAGCACCCATGGATCTCCTTTTTCGTAACCATCCAGCTGATACAGCGACTCCCACGCCAGCGCCTTCAGATATTCCGGCATATCATCCTCATAGGTTTCTCCCCAGGCAGTCGAGATACACCTACTGAGATTCTCCATCCGTTTCAAATAAAACATCCGCCAGGCCAGCATGCCGCAGATAACCGCCAACAGCACAAAAACAGCAATCCAGATTACGGTTTTTTTCTTCATGCTTCTTCCCTCTTTCTATGGTACGCCTATTTTGCACGGGTCAAAAAACATCCGTTTTTTCTTCATCATATCACACGCAGTATGGAAATACAACGGAAAAGAGGCCTTGTGTTTTTCGCACAAGGCCTCTGATCATATCCGTTTTTTATTTGCCGGTAGATGCGGAGCGGAGGGTGACATCATGGGCGCCGCCTTCGACGATGGAGACGGAGGATACCAGAGTCAGCTTTGCTTCCCGCTGCAGGTCGGGAATGGTGATCACACCGCAGTTGCACATGGTGGACTTGACCTTATACAGGGAAGCCTCTACATTATCATGGAGACTGCCTGCGTAAGTAACATAAGAGTCAACACCCTCTTCAAAGCTCAGCTTGGAGGATCCGCCCAGGTCATAGCGCTGCCAGTTACGGGCACGGTTGGAACCTTCACCCCAATATTCCTTCATGTAAGCGCCGTTGACCAGCACCTTGTTGGTGGGGGACTCGTCAAAACGGGCAAAATAGCGGCCCAGCATCATGAAATCAGCGCCCATAGCCAGTGCCAAAGTCATGTGGTAGTCGTGGACAATACCGCCGTCGGAACAGATGGGCACATAGATGCCGGTCTCCTTGAAGTATTCGTCGCGGGCAGCGGCAACCTCAATCAGCGCAGTAGCCTGGCCGCGGCCGATACCCTTGGTCTCACGGGTGATGCAGATAGAACCGCCGCCGATACCGACCTTCACAAAGTCAGCGCCTGCCTTCGCCAGGAACAGGAAGCCGTCACGGTCAACAACGTTACCTGCGCCGATCTTGACACTCTCGCCATAATGCTCACGGACCCAGGCAATGGTCTTTGCCTGCCAGCAGGTGTAGCCTTCGGAGGAATCGATGCACAGCACGTCAGCACCTGCTGCCAGCAGTGCGGGAACACGCTCGGCGTAGTCACGGGAGTTGATGCCGGCGCCAACCAGATAACGCTTTTTGTCATCCAGCAGTTCCTGGGGATTTGCCTTATGGGAAGCGTAGTCCTTACGGAATACGAAGTACATCAGGTGGTCATTTTCATCCACGATGGGCAGGCTGTTCAGCTTATGCTCCCAAATGATATCGTTGGCAACCTTCAAGGTGGTGTCAGCGGGAGCGGTGATCAGCTTTTCCCGGGGAGTCATAAAGGTAGCGACCTTTTCGTTAACATCCATACGGGAAACACGGTAGTCACGGCCGGTGACGATACCCAGCAGCTTACCGGTAGCGGTGCCGTCATCGGTAACAGCTACGGTGGAGAAGCCGTTCTTTTCCTTCAGTGCCAAAACATCCGCCAGGGTGTTCTCGGGTGTCAGGTTGGATGCGGAGACGACAAAGCCTGCCTTGTAACCCTTGACTTTAGCGACCATTGCTGCCTGGGATTCGATGGACTGAGAGCCGAAAATAAAGCTCAAGCCGCCTTCCTTGGCCAGCGCGATGGCCAAAGTGTCGTTAGAAACGGACTGCATGATCGCAGAGACCAAAGGAATATTCAAAGAAATTGCGGGTTCTTCCTGACCCTTACGGTACTTGGTCAGCGGGGTGCGCAGAGATACCCGATCGGGGACACACTCTTCAGAGGTGTAGCCGGGGATCAACAGGTACTCGCTGAAGGTGTGGCTGGGTTCACTGTAAAAGTAGGCCATTGGGAATTACCTCCTAAATCTTTCTGTAAAAATGTTTATGTTATAGTTCGTTATTTTATAATATAACATAGGTTTTTTCAAGGGTCAATAGAAATTCGGGATCATTTTTTTACATATTTTTTGGTAAATTTTTACCAAATTTATTGCAATTAATTTAGCTATATGGTATATTTTAAAGTTGAGAGAATGTGACACTTACTACACAAAGGAGAATCCGTTATGGCATCTCAGGAAAACATTCGCAATATCGCCATTATCGCCCACGTTGACCACGGTAAGACTACCCTGGTGGACGAACTTTTGAAACAAGGCGGCATCTACCGTGAAAATCAGGCTACCCAGGACCGGGTCATGGACTCCGGCGATTTGGAGCGGGAGCGCGGTATCACAATCCTGGCAAAGAACACTTCCGTATATTATAAGGATTATAAGATCAACATCGTCGACACCCCCGGCCACGCCGACTTTGGCGGCGAGGTAGAGCGCATTTTAAAAATGGTCAACGGTGTTATTCTGTTGGTGGACGCCGCTGAAGGCCCCATGCCCCAGACCCGCTTTGTTCTGCAGAAGGCCCTGGAGCTGGGGCATAAAGTCATCGTTGCCGTCAACAAGATCGACAAACCCGATGCCCGTATCCATGAAGTGATGGATGAAGTTTTGGAGCTTCTGCTGGATTTGAATGCTACCGATGAGCAGTTTAATTCCCCCACCGTTTTCTGCTCCGGCAGACAGGGTACCGCAGCCTACGGCCCCGATGAAGTGGGTACCGACCTGACCCCTCTGTTTGAGACCATTATCAAGTATATCGATGCTCCTGCCGGCAATGCCGAAGAGCCTTTGCAGCTGCTTGTTTCTTCCATTGACTATAATGAGTATGTGGGCCGCATTGCCGTTGGCCGTGTAGAGCGAGGCACCATTAAGGTCGGCCAGGAAGTTATGATCTGCGATTATCATAATACCGAGCTGCAGCAGAAGGGTAAAGTTGTTGCCCTTTATGAGTTTGACGGTTTGGGTAAGTCCCCCATCCAGCAGGCCTCTGCCGGTGAGATCGTAGCGCTGTCCGGTATGGCAGATATCACCATTGGCCGTACTCTCTGCGCTCCCGAGGCAGTGGACCCTCTGCCTTTTGTAAAAATCAGCGATCCTACCATCGAAATGACCTTCGCCGTCAATGATTCTCCTTTTGCCGGCCGGGAAGGTAAGTTCGTCACTTCCCGCAACCTCCGTGACCGCCTGGAGAAGGAGCTTTTGAAGGATGTTTCTCTCCATGTCACGGAGCAGGGTACCGATGCCTTCAATGTGGCGGGCCGCGGCGAAATGCACCTGTCCATTTTGATGGAGACCATGCGCCGGGAAGGCTATGAGTTCTCCGTTTCCACCCCCCGAGTGCTGACCAAAACCATCGACGGCAAGGTCTGTGAGCCTATTGAAAGAATGGTCGCTGATGTTCCCGAAGAGTGCATGGGCAGCGTCATTGAAAAAATGGGCCGCCGGAAAGCCGACCTTTTGAGCATGACCCCCATGGGCAGCCGCTACCGCCTGGAATTTTTGGTTCCCTCCAGAGGTCTCTTTGGCTACCGCAGCGAATTTTTGACCGATACCCGCGGCGAAGGCATCATGTCTTCCGTCCTGGAAAGCTACGCACCCATGAAGGGCGAGATCGAGCGCCGTCTGACCGGTTCTCTGATCGCCTTTGAAAGCGGTGAAGCCGTCACCTACGGTCTGCATGCCGCCCAGGAGCGCGGCGCTCTGTTCATCGGTCCCGGTACGCCGGTGTATGCCGGCATGGTTGTCGGTATCTGCAGCCGCAACGAGGACATGACTGTCAATGTATGTAAGAAAAAGCAGCTGACCAATATGCGCGCCTCCGGCTCTGACGAAGCACTGCGTCTGACCACTCCCCGTAACTACTCTTTGGAGCAGTGCCTGGAATTTTTGGCAGACGACGAGCTGCTGGAATGCACCCCAAAGACCTTACGCATCCGCAAGCGCACCCTGGATCACAGCCAGCGCATGCGTGAGCTGATGAAAAAGCGCAATCAGGAGTCATGATGAAAAGCGTTCTTTCTATCCAGGATCTTTCCTGCGTGGGCAGGTGCAGTTTGACCGTCGCCCTTCCGGTGATCAGCGCCATGGGTATCCGGTGCAGTGTTCTGCCCACAGCGGTACTTAGCACCCACACCGGCTTCCCCAACCCTGAGGTAGTCTCCTTTACAGACCACCTGGCAGCATTCAGCAATCACTGGGAAACTGTAGGTATTTCCTTTGATGCTGTCATTACCGGATATATGGCAGACCACCAGCAGGCGGAAACGGTTCTGCTCCTGCTGCAAAAGCACAAAGCCCAGGGCAGCACCATGATCGTGGATCCTGCCATGGGCGATCACGGCAAGCTCTACAGCCGCCTGGGCAAAGAGCATGTGGCAGCCATGGCAAAGCTCTGCTCGGAGGCCGATATCCTGCTTCCCAATGTTACGGAAGCCGCTCTGCTGACGGGCATGCCCTACATGCCGGAAACAGACGATGCCTATTTACGGTTGCTCTCTGAAAAGCTTTTGTCCCGTTATGGCGCAAAAGCGGTAATCATTACCGGTGTTTCCGGAAAAGACGGAACGATCGGTTTTTACGGCTGTGATCAAACAGGTATTTTTTTCTCTTATTACACACCTGTGATCCCCCGTCAGTGCCACGGTACAGGAGATCTTTATGCAGCCGTATTTACGGGCAGTCTGCTTCGGGGCAAGTCTTTTTATGACAGCGGTGTTGCCGCCGCGGATTTCGTTCGCCGCTGCGTTGCCGCTACAGAGGCCGCTTCCCCCCATGGTGTGGCCTTTGAGTCTCAAATTCCTCATCTTTTTGCGTAAAAAACCGAAAAAAGTTGTTGACCTGGTTGCATTTTTGGGTTATACTGGTCTGGCATGACCAATTATGGTCAGTTATTATGTGTTGCTGCGGTCGAAGTTCGACTGTTGAGCATGATTGATTATTGACAGGAGGTGTACTCATGAAGCGTACCTATCAGCCCAGCCGTCGCCACAGATCCAAGGTTCACGGTTTCCGGAAGAGAATGGCTACTTCCAACGGCCGTAAGGTTCTTGCCCGCCGCCGTGCTAAGGGCCGCAAGGTTCTGTCTGCTTGAGCACCGACTCGTGGGTGACCACAGCTAGGACAGCTCATAGCGAAACGGGAGTCTGTGCGGGGCGAATGTTTTTCGCCCCGCTCCCTTTTTTCTTTTTTGCGCAAGCAAACTATCCTCGCATTTCGCTCTTGTCGATTTATTTTTACTTGCGCTTATGTGGTTATTTGGACAAATGCCACATTGTAGGAGAAATTTATGAAATTTTCAAGCAGCCTGAAAAAGAATCATATTTTCCGAAAGCTTTACAGTTCCAAGGGTGTTGCCAATTCCTACTTTGTTCTGTATGCCCGGCCAAACCGGACGCGGAACAATCAGGTCGGCATCACGGTCAGTAAAAAGCTGGGTCATGCTGTTGTGCGTAACCGCACCCGCCGCAGGATCCGGGAAATCTACCGTCTCAACGAAGAGCGATTCGCGCCCGGCTGGGATATCGTGGTAGTGGCCAGGACCCGCGCTGTAGAAGCGCCCTTTGGAAAGCTCTCCGGAGCATTTCTTTCCCTTGCTCAAAAGAGTGGTCTGCTGTTGCCGAACGAGGTCACGCCATGAAAAAAATAATGCTGGCTCTGATCCGTTTTTACCGGAACTATATTTCTCCTTGTACTCCCCCAAGCTGCCGGTTCACACCCACCTGCTCTGCTTATGCCTACGAAGCAATTACAAAGTATGGTGTCATAAAAGGCGGATGGCTTGCCCTGAAGCGGCTGCTCCGCTGCAATCCTTTTTACAAAGGCGATCTTTATGATCCAGTTCCTTAAGGAGGAATTTTATAATGTTAGCATTCCAGCTATCTGATATTATCACGATTCCCTTTGGCTACCTGTTGGACTGGCTCTACCAGTTCACTACAAATTACGGCGTAGCTTTGATCATTTTCGCTGTTATCGTTCGTCTTGTTATGTTGCCGATTTCTGCCAAGAGCAAGAAGAGCATGATGAAGATGTCCCGTCTGCAGCCTAAGATCCAGGAAATCCAGAAAAAATACGCCAATGACCAGCAGAAGCAGCAGGAGGCTATTCAGCAGCTTCAGAGAGAAGAAGGCGCTTCCATGGGCTGCGGTGGCTGTCTGTGGAGCTTTATTCCCCTGCTGATTTTGATTCCCCTATATCAGGTTATCCGTCAGCCTTTGGTCTACATGCTCCACGAAACTGCTGAAAATGCCCAGGCGATCATCGATGCAATCCAAGGTGCCGATGCTTCTTTGTTCGGCGACAACAACTACTATCACCAGTTGTCTGCCGCACGGCACCTCCCCGATTTTTTGGATGCAATCAAAGAAGCCGGTATTACATTCGCCAACAGCAGAACTGCAGAAGGCTTAAACTTCAGCTTCCTTGGTATTGACCTGGGTATGCAGCCTGTATTCAATATTTTTGGAAAGAACTGGGTATGGGACTGGAACCATATCGGTGCCTTCCTGATCCCGCTTTTGTCTGCCGGCAGTCAGGTTATTTCCATGATGCTGAGCCAGCGCGCCAACAATTCTGTCATCACCAATGAGAAGGGCCTGCAGGACGAGGAAACTGCAAAGAACTCCCAGTCTGCTCAGCAGACCAAGATGATGATGTGGATGATGCCGTTAATGTCTTTGTGGATCGGTTTCACTGTCCCTGCCGCACTGTCCTTGTATTGGTTTATTGGCGGTGTTGTTGCCATGGTCGAGAACGAGATCCTCACCAACCACTACCGCAAGATTTATGATGCCGAAGACGCCATTCGCCTGGAAAAGGCTTTGGAGGCTGAACGCATTGAAGCCGAAAAGGAGCGTATCCGTGCTGAAAAGCGTGCTGCCAACCCCGATGGCATCACCGAAAATACCAGCAAAAAGAAGCTGCAGCAGAAGCAGCAGCGGGAAGCAGAAGCCGCAAAGGCCGCTGCTGCCAAGGAATATGCTGCCAAGAGAGGCATCGTAGAAGAAGTGCCCGAAGAGAAGACCGCTCTGTCCGGCATTGCGGACCGTCCCTACTGCAAGGGCCGCGCCTATGATCCCAACCGCTACAGCAACGCATCCTCGGAGGAATAAACCATGGAAAAAACGATTATTACTACCGGTAAAACCATTGAATTGGCTATTGAAGCAGCGCTGACCCAGTTGGGTCTGGAGCGTGACGACGTATCCGTTCAGGTTCTGGCCCAGGCAAAGGCCGGTTTCCTGGGTTTTGGCGCTACCCCCGCTAAGATCCAGGTCACCTACGAAGCACCCGATCCCATCCCCGAAGCACCTAAGGTAGCTCTGTCTTCCGCTTCCCGTTCCAAGCCTAAGGCAAAGAAGCCCCAGGCACCTAGGGAAGAAGCTCCCAAAGCGGAAGCTAAGAAGGAATCGCCTAAGGCTGAGCCGAAAGCCGAGGCAAAACAGGAAGCTCCCAAGGCCGAACCCAAGGCAAAGGCACCTAAGACAGAAAAGCAGCCTAAGGCACCCAAAGAGCCTAAGACCTATACACCTGCAGAAGCTGGCAGCACTGAGGAAGCCATTGAGCAGTTCTTGAAGGGCCTGCTGGAGCATATGGGTTCCAACGCTGTCCCTCACGCCTGGAAGGTCGATAAGAATACTTATAAGGTAGACCTGGTTGGCGACGATCTGGGTTATCTGATCGGCCGCCGGGGTGATACCTTGGATGCCATCCAGCACTTGTGCAACTACTCCATCAAGCGCGGCTCCGAAGGCCATATCCGCATTAATGTGGATGCCGAGGAATACCGGGAAAAGCGCGAAGATTCTTTGCGCCGCTATGCCCGCAAGAAGGCACAGCAGGTTCTGAAGAATCGCCGCCGTACCACTCTGGAGCCCATGAACGCCTACGAGCGCCATGTGATCCATGCAACACTGCAGGAGATGGAGAACATCACCACCCACTCCACCGGCGTTGAACCGAACCGCCGGGTCGTTATCGAGTACGTTCGCTGATTCACACCCCCGTACTGCCATAGGCAGTACGGGGATTCTTTTTCAATTGTAAATGATCGTTTATGCGCCTGTCGGCGGAGTTAATAGTTAATAGTTGAAAGTTATGGTATTTGCTACGCAAATGATTTTAAATAGTCGGCAAAGCCGACACAATAACTTTCAACTTTCAACTCTTAACTTTCAACTGTGCAGCATCGCTGCACCTATAAACGATCATTTATAACTGCAATTACACAGGTACTTTCTTTTTTTCTGATTTTGTGATAGAATAAATCATTATTGGAGAGATCCCTTCTTTAGGAGGTATTATTATGGCTCAAACCCGTCGCCGCCGCAGACGCCGCCGTCTGAATCCCCGGTTTGTCATTTTGATGGCCGTTTTGGCATTGTTGTTGATTCTCTTGATTTCTGCAATCGCTTCTTGTTCCAAGGCAGATCCCGATCCCACAAATGACCCTGTCGGCACAACCACTGATCCTGCCCCGCAGTTTGGCTGGATGGAAGAAGACGGAAAGATATATTATGTAAACCAAGACGGAAGCCGCCCCTCCGGCTGGTTTGAATTGGACGGCAAACGCTATCTTCTGGACGAAGACGGTTTTGTCAAGCCCGGCTGGTTTCAGGAAGGCGAAAACACTTACTATATCAAAAACGACGGCGCTATGGCCACCGGCACAGTCCAGGTTGACGGTGTTACTTATCACTTTACCTCTGCCGGTATTCCCATTCTGCTGGTCAATCCCTGGAATCCCGTTCCCGAAGGCTATGAACCGGATCTTGTTCCCCTTGGCATGGATGTCAGCGTAGAAGGCAGTCAGGTGGACCGCAGCTGCTATGACGCGCTGATGGAAATGATCAATGCCTGCAACCGTACCGTTCCCCGGGTCTGCGTTGTTTCCAGCTACCGTACCCACGAATACCAGACTAATTCCTACAACCGTAAAGTCCAATCTTATTTGGATAAGGGCATGTCTCAGGAGCAGGCGGAAAAAGAAGCCGCTACCATTATCGCCAAACCCGGTACAAGTGAGCATCAGCTGGGTCTGGCTGTGGATATCGTGGACACCCGCCTTTGGGCTTTGGAGGAGGAGCAGGAAAACCTGCCCGCACAAAAGTGGCTTATGGAGCATGCCTGGGAATATGGCTTTGTTCTTCGCTATCCCAAGGGCAAAATTGATCAGACCGGCATCATTTATGAACCCTGGCACTACCGCTATGTAGGCAAGGAGGTTGCCAAGGAGCTGCACGAGTCCGGCCTGACCTTGGAAGAATATCTCCAAAGCATCAGCTGAAAGGAAGACCCTTTATGAAACTTTTCAGATGGCTCTGCACCGCTTTGCTGTGCGCATTGCTGACAGGCTGCGCCCAGGAGCCGCCGGCAGAAACCACACTACCCCCGGAAACCACCGCCGCACCCACAACACAACCTACTACAGTACCGACTACGCAGCCCATTATCACCGGCTGGGTAGAGGAAAACGGCAGCCGTTACTATTATAATGAAGAAGGCACGCCTGTTACAGGCTGGCTGGAACTGGATGGTGCCACTTACTATTTCAGAGAAGACGGTACTATGGCCACCGGTGAAGTGATCATTGACGGCACTCCCTGCCATTTTACCTCTCAAGGGAAACGCGTCATCATGGTCAATCCCTGGAATTATGTCCCCGCGGATTACGAACCGGACCTTGTGAGCCTGACATCCGCCCACGGTGTCCAGGGAAGTCTCGTGGACAGCAGCTGTTATGACGATCTCACCGCCATGATCGATGCCTGCAATCAGGTTTGCCCTCAGGCATATGTGGTGTCCAGCTACCGTACCCATCAGCAGCAGGTAGATAATTTCAACCGCAAGGTTCAGTATTATATCAATCAGGGTTATGGCGAGGAAACAGCGAAAGTGGAAGCCGCTACCATCATTGCCATCCCCGGTACCAGTGAGCATCAGTTGGGCCTGGCTGTGGATATTATTGACACTCGCCTTTGGGCGCTGGAATGGGAGCAGGCTGATTTGCCTGCCCAGAAATGGCTCATGGAGCATTGCTGGGAATATGGCTTTATTCTTCGGTATCCCAATGATAAGATCGGTGTCACCGGTATTATTTATGAACCCTGGCACTACCGCTATGTGGGGAAAGAGTTGGCCGCAGAGCTCCACGAATTGGGGCTTACTTTGGAAGAGTACATCCATTCTTTAACTGACGCTGTCGGATAAAAAATCCCGGACTTACGCATGTAAGCCCGGGATTTTCTTGTTAAGATAAATGATCGTTTACAGTATCAAGCGCAAATAACCGCCCCGGGTAATCCGGGGCGGTTCGTTATGTCAGGAAATTACAGCTGGGGACCGGCAGCGACCAGAGCCTTGCCCTCTTCATTGCCGGTGTACTTGGCAAAGTTCTTGATGAAGCGAGCAGACAGATCCTTAGCCTTCTCTTCCCAGATAGCGGGATCAGCATAAGTATCTCTGGGATCCAGGATGCCGCTGTCAACGCCGGGCAGAGCAGTGGGAACTTCGAAATCGAAGTAGGGGATCTTCTTGGTCTCAGCCTTCAGGATGGAGCCATCCAGGATAGCGTCGATGATGCCGCGGGTATCCTTAATGGAGATACGCTTGCCGGTGCCGTTCCAGCCGGTGTTGACCAGGTAAGCCTTTGCGCCGGACTTTTCCATCTTCTTGACCAGCTCTTCGCCGTACTTGGTG
>JAZNLC010000027.1:0-3215 GCA_045578895.1 Faecousia sp.
AGTCGAGGTGGATAACCAAGCAACAGAAATGTTTGATCGGCTGATGAAGCAACTGGCTGAGAAGGAAGGTATCACCGAGCAGCTCAAAGCAGAAGATCAGATGGAATGGGTTCAATGCATGAACAATATTCGTAATCGGGCAGAGGAAATTGTTAATGCAGAGGTAATTCTTATGTGATTGAAGAACGCATCGTGGAATCTGGAAGAATAAAACTAGGTAATTCCTAAATACAACAAAGAAGGAATCGTAATATTACGATTCCTTCTTTGTTGTCGTTTGTCTGGCCACCAAGGACACGGGGAATATAAACTTGCCGCCAGTCATACCGGTCAGTTCATTATTCACGATCAGCTCCACCGCTTTTTCAACCATTTCCTTTATTGGCTGACAAATCGTGGTGAGCTCCGGTGATAATAGGGATGCAAAAGTAATATCATCGAAGCCAATTAACTGTACCGTATCCGGCACGGCTATTTTTCTCTTATGAAGTACTTTGTAGGTAGAAATCGCTACGATATCATTACAAGCAATGATGCCATCCACATCCGGAAACTCTTTTAAAAGTTTCTCTGTCATGGCGATACCTTGATTAAAATCATAGTCACACTCTACTGTTCGCTCGGGAATATCACGTTCTCTGCACACATCCAAGTAACCTTGGTAACGGGCACGGGCACTGTATCGGTATTGAGGGCCTTTGATGCAGACAATCTTTTTACATCCGTTCTCAATCAGATGCTCCATAGCCATTCGGCCGCCTTCGTAATAGTCGCAGAAAACACAAGCTTCCACATTCGCGCCATAAAGCATGGCATCCAAAGCAACTACAGGAATCGGGCATTTGTTGATGATCTCCCGCACATATTCACTACAGGAAGCGATGATAATGGCATCCGCATTCATGCTCACGAGCATTTTCACTGCTGCTTTTTCTTTTTCCGGGTCATAACCCGTATTGCACAGAAACGGGCGATAGCCATGTTGGAGTGACATTGTATCTATATGGGCAGCCAATTCTGTAAAGTAGGGGTTGCGAATGGACGGAACAATCAGGCCAATGGTTTTTGCTGACTTGCGAAACAGGGTTCTGGCTGCCTCATTGGGGATAAAACCGGTTTCTTCAATTACCCGCAGGACACGCTCTCTTTTTTCCGGATCTACTTTTGCCGTGCCGTTCATAACACGGGACACCGTCGCTGCAGAAACCCCTGCCAATTCGGCTACTTCTCGAATACTTATCATTTCAAATTTCCCCTCTTTCGCAGAAAAACTTGTGCCGGATCACGTCTACTCACATTGATATTCCATTTCCCATTGCTATGCAGACGAGGCGATTCATCTGCATAGCCGTTAGGAGAACAACAATAATCCGAAGATTGTTTTGTTAGCATATTAGCAGGAACTCTTTTATATTCCTGCAGTCTGATGACATTACTTACCTGTCATACATCAGGAAAATGTATACGATGTGAAGCTATGGAATGCTTCATCTTTCCGAAGAATACAGGACGGCCACTGGGGATGGTGGATGCTGTCAGGGTAATGCTGGGTCTCCAGACAGAAGGCACTGCGGGAGCTGTACTCTTTTCCGCCTTTTCCCTTTCTGTCGGTCAACGCGTTGGCTGTATAAAGCTGCACACCGGGCTGATCCGTATCAGTGACCATGGTAATGCCGGTTTGATCTCCAACAGTGGTTGCCACTGGGTGGCCGCTAATCACAAAATTGGAATCGTATCCGCCAAAAGGTTTGACACTGGGTTCGTCATTGTCCGCATCCCGGCCGATGGCCTTTGGTGTACGGAAATCCATAGCAGTGCCTTCTACCGGAACGATCTCCCCTGTGGGCACACAGTCGTCTGCATTGAGTGTAAACTGATCTGCTTTGATTTCCATCACATGCTGATTGATGTTCCCGTTTCCGGCACCGTTGAGATTGAAGTAGCTGTGGTTTGTAAAGTTCACAACGGTGTCCTGGTCAGATTTTGCATCATAACGAATTACCAGGCTGTTCCCTTCCCATCCGATGGTAACACGGATGTTCAGATTTCCGGGATAGCCTTCTTCTCCATCAGGAGAAAAGCGAGAAAAGACAACGGTATCGCCTTTCTGCTCACTATTCCAAACATACCCGTTAAAGCCACGCTTACCACCATGAAGATGGTTTTCTCCGTTATTGGCATATAGAGCATAAGTCTTTCCGTTTAACTGGAAGCTGGCACCCTTAATACGGTTGGCAACACGGCCAATTGTCGCACCCAGATAGCAATCATCGGAAACATACGCTTCCAGCGTATCATATCCCAAAACAACATCCACTGGATTTCCGTTTTTATCGGGAACAACAACGGAGCGGATGATAACACCATAATCTAAGATTTCTGCTGTCAAACCGTTTTCTCCCTTTAGGGTCCAGCAGGATACCAGTGTGCCATCGCACAGTATTCCAAATTCTCTCTTGGAGATTGTCATATATGAATCACCCTTTTTCAGTTGCACTTAGGCAAATCAATTTCCGCTTGCGTTCTTTGCAAAATTCCAGGCACTGCGGCACATATCCTCTACAGTGTGGGTAGCTTCCCAACCCAATAGTGTCTTGGCCTTTTCTGCATCTGCCCAGAAGGCAGGAAGGTCGCCATCACGACGGGGACCAAACACATAGGGAAGATCCATCTCGTTGGCAGTCTTAAAGGCATTGACCAGTTCCAGCACAGAAATACCGTTGCCGGTACCCAGGTTGATGGCTTCTACGCCTTCTTTATCCTTAGCAAATTCCAGTGCCTTTAGATGTCCAACTGCCAGATCTACCACATGCAGGTAGTCTCTCTGACAAGTGCCGTCGGGAGTAGGATAATCGTTGCCGAAAATGGTCAGTTTTTCCAGCTGACCTGCTGCAACGCGGCCAATATAGGGCATCAGGTTGTTAGGAATGCCGTTGGGATCGTCACCCAGGAGACCGGACTCATGGGAACCGATGGGATTGAAATAACGCAGCAGAATCGCACAGAAGTCAGGATGTGCGGTCACATAGTCTGTCAGCACCCGCTCGATCATGACCTTAGTCCAGCCGTAGGGACTGGAGGACTGGATGGCAGGCATCTCTTCCTTATAAGGATGAGGATTGTTGGGGCCGTAAACGGTGGCAGAAGAAGAGAAGATAAACTTCTTGCAGTCAAACTCTTCCATCACTTCCAGCAGAGAGAATGTGCTGTCCAAA
>JAZNLC010000028.1:0-4210 GCA_045578895.1 Faecousia sp.
CCCAGGGAGAACTCGGTCATGGGCATCAGCAGAGCGTTGCCGCCGCCTGCTGCGGTACCCTTAACGTTCATGGTGGGGCCGCCGGAGGGCTGACGCAGAGCGCCGCCGGCATTCTTGCCGATGTAGCCCAGGCCTTCGATCAGACCCAGAGAAACGGTGGACTTACCTTCGCCGAAGGGGGTGGGGGTAACAGCGGTGACTTCGATGAACTTGCCGTCGGGCTTGTCAGCCAGACGCTTCATGACCTTGATGAAGTCGATCTTGGGGGTCTTGCCATAGGGGATGATTTCCTCGGGGAGCAGGCCCATCTTCTCGCGGAAGAAATCCACGGAGGGGAGGGTCTTTTCTGCTTCCTCAGCGATCTGCCAGTCAGCGAACTGAGTGGGGTCGAGCTTTACAAAGCCCTTCTCGTCTACGTACTTGCCATTTTCGTCAAAAACGATTGCCATAGTAGGGATTCCTCCTTATTTTTAAGGTGCCGTTTGCGGCACAATTTTTGATGACTTTATTTATACCTCCGCAACATCAGCTGCGTCACGGATCAGACGCATGACCTTGCCGGTAAGCACACTGTTCATAACCGCCTCTTCAAATTCGGGGGTGTAGTATTCCTTCAGCTGCTCCATGGTCAGATTGTTCTGACGGCCGATGACAGCCAAAGCTTCCGCCAGCTCCTGCTGGGTGGGTTCAATCTTCTCCAGCTCCACGATCTTGCGGATAGCGGCCTGGTTACGCAGGGCAGCTTCCGCAGCGGGGTGGGCATCCTTGCGCAGGTCTTCCACGGTGGTCTGCATGAACTGGCAGTACATTTCCAAATTCAAACCCTGGCGGGCCAGATGTGCCTCCAGGACCTTTATCTGCTCATTCACAGCAGCTTCCAGTTCTTCAGGGGAAATCGTAAACTCCAAAGTAGCAGCGGCCTTGCGCAGCAGCTGATCCTGCAGGTCCATCTCGCCGCGCTCGTCGGCGTAGGACTGCATACTCTGGCGGAGCTTTTCGCGCATTTCCTCCAGGGTGTCACACTGACCGACTTCCTTGGCGAAGGTGTCATCCAACTCGTAGGCAGTCTTGACACGGATCTGATGGATCACACACTCAAACCGGGCTTCTTTGCCGGCCAGGTTTTCGGCGTGGTAATTTTCGGGGAAGGTAACGGTGACGGTAACGGGTTCTTCCACGACCTTGTCCAGCAGCTGCTCTTCAAAGCCGGGGATAAACATACCGCTGCCCAGCACCAAGGTTTGATTCTGTGCGGTGCCGCCGGCAAACTGTTCGCCATCGCAGAAACCTGCGTAATCCAAAACCACTTCGTCGCCGTTTTCCGTGGGACGGTCAGTGATGATTGCGATCCGGGGATTTTGCTGCAAAAGCCGCTGCAGATTGCGGTCCACCTCTTCACCGGTAACGGTGTGGCGGCTGAGCTGGCCGGAAAGGCCTTTATAAGTAAATTCCATATGTAACCTCAAACGCGAATCGCGTTACTGTAAAATAATAGGAGCAACAGACACAATACTCCACTTAACATTCTAACATATTGTCCGTGTAAACGCAACAGTTGTTTGCGAAAAATACAAAACCGGGGAACAAAAAGATCATAAATCCCGGTGCCAGTAGGGATTATACATTTTTTGCTTGCAAAAACCAATATAGTTATGATATTTTATTTATAGTTTATATCTATAGATTAGCGAGGCAAGAAATGAACTATAATTATCTTCGGTATTTCTCCGTTCTGGCCCGGGAAGAGCATTATACCCTGGCGGCCGCAAGATTGGGAATTTCCCAACCGTCCCTCAGCAGTGCCATTCACAATTTGGAGACAGAGCTGGGCGGCGTGCGGCTGTTTGAGAAGGTGGGGCGCAATATCCGGTTAACGGAAGAGGGCCGTTTTTTTCAGGAAAAGGTGGACGCGGCACTCAATGAGTTAAATGCCGCGTCGGTGGCTTTGCGTGACAGCATGGCCAGTGCGCCTGTGGTTATTCGCATGGGCGTGGTGTCCGGCACCCTTGCCGGCACTGTGGCCGGGCAGATAGCGAATTACATAAAGGAAAACGACCGGATCCGCTTTCGGATCACGGAAAGTTCCGCGGAGGAACTGATGGATCTCGTGCGCCAGGAAAAATTGGATATGGCCATTGTGGACACTACCAACCGGGACCGCAGCCTGCACTTCCGAAAACTGGGGCAGCGGAACTTCCTGGCAGCCCTTCCGGCGGGCCATCCGCTTGCGAACAGTCAGTGCGTTTTTCCGCAGCAGATCTCTCAGGAGACGCAGGTGGTTTTCAACTATAATATGGAAAACAGTTTTGGACAGTGGGCCAGCGGCGTAACGACGGAGGAGCATATTATCTGCTCGGTCAATACCGCGCAATCGGCGTTGGACCTGGTGGCGGAGGGGGTGGGCATCTGCCTGCTCCCGGAAGACTGCGTACAGGAAAGGGAAGGGGTAACCTTTGTGCCGGTGAAGAATTGGTATCAGGCGCTGTACATGTGTATCCTTTACGATAAGTGGCTGGAACCGCCGGTTTGGGGATTTGTGGATGAGCTGGTCAAAACGATCCGCCAAACGGAGAGGGAACGTTCCGCTGCTGATCCTTCCGCCGGTAAATGATCGTTTAGCGCACCAACCCGTAGGGGCCGATGACCACATCGGCCCGGGGAAGGCAGTGCGTTAGGACCGATGTGGTCATCGGCCCCTACGAAGATAAACGATCATTTAGCGGTGCAGTAACGATACCGAGAGGTGCCCAATGGTGCAACGATTACCGTCACACCGGGCACGCATTGTCTGCGGGCACTGCCCGCATAAACGATCATTTACGCAAGAAAAGTCCGGGCATGCAATTCCGCATACCCGGTTTATACATTATAATATATATTTATTTCCCCATAAACCGTTCCAAAAACAGCAGCTTTTGACGGTGATCCAAAGAGTGCATGGCCCGCTCCATGACCTGACTCCATTCGGTGGCGGTTAAATGGCTGTCCATACCGGTGGTTAAATAGGAGCATGCAGAGAAACGCTTGCCTTTGAAGCTGGCAGCGAAGGGCTTTTGTACACCCATAGCCAGGGCATAAGGCGCCATCGTGAAGAAATAATCCGGGTCGGAGCGGGTGATCCGCAGGGCTTCTTTGGGAGACAGTCGTTTCAGGTATTTCCGGAAACCCAGGAATTGGGACACGGTCTGCCGGCCCAAAACGGTTCTGCGCCCGCCGTAGGCACAGGCCAGGCCGCACAGCAGTTGCGCAGCGGAAACGCACAGCGTTACATTCCAAATACCGGCCATCGTACCCAACAGTGTCCAACCGGCGGCCAGTGAAAGACCCAGGATCAGAGCGGTCTTATCATTTAAGTGCAGCCCTCTGACCCAATTCTGCATCAGCCAGGCGGCAATGGCTCCAATGGCGGCCAAAACGATGATCACCAAAATGCCCAGGAGGGCGTCGCCTACAATGGCCCGGCCCAAAGAAATGCCGCTGAGCATACCGATGCCTGCGCACAAAACACGGAAACCCACGGGGTTGCCGGAAGCGCGGCTGTACAGATCCCTGGAATTGTCGGAAGTTGCCGCAACCTTTTTACAAAGGGAAGCGTAGTGGTAACCGGTACCGTCGATATATCGGCGCTTGCCGAACAGGTTACGGAAAACGCGCACCTCTTCCGGATCTCGCTCATTGCCCATCTCCATTCGTTTGTGGAGGGTTACCCGTCCGTTGTCCTGTACATGGATCAGAATGTAGCCCAACTGCGCCCAGGAAAAGACCATCATAGTCAAATCGTTGCCGTAACCGGTCAGCAGACCGGAAAGCTCACCGGCGGTATAGCCTTCGGGGGCTGCTGCGATCCGGCGGGACAGAAACGGGAGACTGCGCAAAAAAACGATCCAGTAAACAACAGCCAATATGGAAAGCACGATCATCAGGATCTCTTCCACGCCCATGCTCCATTGGCTGACAGGGTCTTGTGGAAACAGCGCATCGGTGACCTCCAGGGTCATGGTCATGGTCTCCCGGTCTTTCAGCTCATTGATTACTTGCCCGGTAATGCTGCTGCCTGTGATGGTATAGACCATATTGGATTCAATGGCCTGCAGATAATAGCCGCTGGAGAACATCGGCCAGGCGGAAAACTCTCCGGGCAGGGTAATGGAAAAGTCCAGCTGCTGTATCGGATAGTCAAAGCCTGACAGCAGCGGCAGCGTCAGCATCA
>JAZNLC010000029.1:0-11240 GCA_045578895.1 Faecousia sp.
GCTGACCTGGCTGGTCTCCGGCAGATCACCGAAGGCACCGGCCTCTTTCAACATTTGCATATGGGTCTTGGATACCTTGGGGCAGGCTGCCGCCACTTCCTCAATGGAAATAAAGGACTTGCCCTCTCTACCCTCCATCAGATCCCAGGCAGCACTTTCGCCCAAGCCGGAGATGGCCACAAAGGGCGGCAGGATCTTGCCATCCTTGATGAGGAACTTGGTGGCATGGCTTTCATAAATGCTGATGGGAGCAAATTCAAATCCGCGCAGATAAAATTCATACACCACTTCCAGGGTGGTCAGCAGGTCTTCATCCTTGGCGGTGGCATCGTCATTATTATCGATGGCATCAATATTCGCAAGTACATTTTCCATGCCATTGGTCATCAGCACCGCGTCAAAACCGCCCTTTTGGCTTCTGCGGTAGAAGTAAGCGGAATAGAATGCCAGCGGATGATAGACCTTGAACCAAGCAATGCGGAAAGCCATCATGCAGTAGGCAACCGCATGGGCTTTGGGGAACAGATACTTGATCTTCTTGCAGGAGCCGATATACCAATCCGGCACGCCTGCAGCTACCATCTCCTCCTCCGCCCCGTTAGGCAGTCCTCTGCCCTTACGGACAGATTCCATGATCTTAAAGGCCCGCTTATCCGGCATACCGCAGGATATCAGATACAGCATAATGTCGTCACGGGCACCAATGGTTTGATCCACGGTAGCTGTCTTGGAGTTGATCAGATCCTTTGCATTACCGAGCCACACATCCGTACCGTGGGTATAGCCGCAGATACGCACCAGGAAGTCAAACTTGGTAGGCATGGTATCCAGCAAGACACCACGGGTAAAGCGGGTATTGAACTCCGGAACACCCACCGCACCGGTGGGGCCAAGAAGCTTGTCATTTTCATAACCCAGGATCTTCGATGTGGTAAAGATGGACATAGTACCCTTGTCATCCAAGGGAATGGTTTTGGCGTCTACACCGGTCATATCCTCCATCATACGAATCATGGTAGGGTCATCGTGGCCCAGCATGTCCAGCTTCAGCAGATTCTCTTCCATGGAGTGATATTCAAAGTGCGTTGTAATCTGATCGGATTTGGGATCATCCGCAGGGTGCTGTACCGGACAAAAATCCCATATTTCATTTTCCTGGGGGATAACCACCAAACCGCCGGGGTGCTGCCCCGTGGTACGGCGCACGCCGACGCAGCCTGCCGCAAGACGGTTCTTTTCTGCGCTGGCAGCAGTCTTTCCCCGCTCTTCCAAATACTTTTTCACATAGCCGTAGGCAGTTTTTTCCGCAACGGTGCCGATGGTTCCCGCCCGGAACACATGGGACGAGCCAAACATGGAAATACAATATTTATGGGCTTCCGCCTGATACTCACCGGAGAAGTTCAGATCGATATCCGGCACCTTATCACCGCCAAAGCCAAGGAATGTTTCAAAGGGAATATTGAAGCCGTCCTTTTCCAGCTGCGTACCGCACAGCGGACATTGCATATCAGGCAAGTCCGCACCGCAGTTGAATTCCTTTGGTACATCCAAAATCGTGTGCTTGCATTCCGGATTGGGACACCTATAGTGAGGCGGGAAAGAATTAACTTCCGTAATGCCCGACATAAAGGCCACGATGGATGAACCGACAGAGCCACGGGAACCCACCAGGTAGCCATTCTCCAAAGAATTCTGCACCAAACGCTGGGCAGACATATAGATCACATCATAGTGGCAGGAAATAATATCGTGCAGCTCCGTTTCAACACGCTTGACAAACAGCTCCGGCGGATTGTCACCGTACAGACGGTGAAGTTTTCCATATACCAGTTCATTCAGATCTTCCACGGAGTTCTCAATCTTGGGCGCAAACAGGTTATGGGGCACGGGTCGGATTGTCTCACACATGTCAGCAATCAGGTTGGTATTGGTAACCACCACTTCATATGCCTTTTCTTCGCCCAGATAAGCAAATTCCTTCAGCATCTCGTCAGTCGTTCTGAAGTACAAAGGGTTGGGCTTGTCCGCATCGTCAAAGCCCTTGGTTGCCAGCAGTATGTGACGGAATATCTCGTCTTCCGGGTTCAGGAAGTGAACATCGCCGGTGGCAACAACCGGTTTGCCCAGTTCTTCACCCAAACGCACAACGGTGCGGTTATAATTGCGCAGCTCCTCTTCATCCTTAGCCAAGCCCTTTTCCAGCATAAACCGGTTATTGGACAAAGGCTGGATCTCCAGGAAATCATAGAAAGAAGCAATTCTCTTCAGTTCATCTTCGCTCTTACGGGCCAGTATTGCCTGGAACAGTTCACCTGCTTCGCAGGCGGAGCCGATGATCAAGCCTTCCCGCAGCCGGATCAACTCCGACTTGGGCATTCGGGGAACACGCTTGAAATACTGCAGATTGGACAGCGAGATCAGTTGGTACAAATTACGCAGACCGATCTGATTCTTGGCAAACAGAATGATATGTCTTGCATGCCGATCGCCGATGCGGTTTTGGGACCTGAGTCCCTCCATCGCCGGGTTGATCTTCTGCAAGGTATCGACAGCATGTTCTTCTGTCAGCATACGCAGGAATCTGTCCATAATCATGCCGCAGATCACAGCATCATCCGCTGCCCGATGGTGATTGAATTCCGGCAAGCTCAATGCGTTCGCTACAATATCCAGCTTATGCTTGCCCAACTGGGGCATCAGATTTTGCGCCAGGATCAGGGTATCCGCTGAGGTAAAGTTATATGGCAAACCCAATTTATTGCAGGCAGCCCGAATAAATCCGGTATCAAAATCCGCATTGTGGGCGACCAGGATCCGGTCACCGCAGAACTGAAGGAATTCAGGAAGCACCTCTTCGATAGAGGGTGCGCCTTTTAGCATCTCGTCGGTGATGCCGGTGAGCTCCACGATTTTCTTTTCCAACGCCCTGTGAGGATCCACGAAGGTCTGGAACCGGTCAATCTCCTTGCCGTCCTTCATAATGACCGCACCGATCTCAATGATGGTATCCGTTTGAGAAGAAAGGCCGGTGGTCTCCAGGTCAAAAGCGACATACTCCCTGTCAAAGGTCATATCCTGCTGACCGTGTACCACAATGCGGTCATCCACGTCATTGACAAAATAGCCCTCACAGCCATGGAGGATCTTAATGGTATCATCGGTGCCAGCCACCTTCGGCGCGCCCTTCCAATCTTCCACCACATGCAGCGCATCGGTAAAGGATTGGCAGCAACCGTGGTCGGTAATGGCAATGGCACGGTGGCCCCAGGCAGCTGCCTGCTTGATGGCAGCTTTGGTGCTGGTCAGTGCGTCCATGTTACTCATGGTGGTATGCAGGTGCAGTTCGACACGCTTCTGCCCCTGCGCTGTATCCTTGCGTTTAGGCATAGAGCCGGGCATGATGGCATAAGGCTTCAGGACCATTTCATTGTCAAAGTTATTGACCATCAGCTTGCCCTGTACCCGCAGCACATAGCCTTCCTTTACATTTTCCAAAATGGGTTTTGCTTCGCCGCTTTCCATGAAACGGTTGATCCGTACCGAACCCATATTATCAGTCAAATCGAAATTGACAACCCAGGCATTGCGTTTTTTCAATTCCTTGTGTTCTACGGCAAATACCCGGCCTTCCACAATGACGCTGCCCATATCCAGGTTCAGCTCCTGCATGGGTACCGCGTTGCCCTTAAAGGGCTTGCCGTAGATGGCTTCGCTGGGCGTGGTGCTTTGAGGTTTCTTTTGCTCCGCTGCAACGGTTTTTGGTGCGGATGTCAATACGCTGGAACGGAGCTTCTCCATTTCCTCCAAAAGGGCCTTGCCTTCCAGATTCTTACCGGAAATGATCTCGATGGTCACATCCGCAGCAAACCGTTCCCGTAATTGACGGCATACGGCAGGAACCGCTTCTTCCAGTTCCTTCTTTCCGTTGCCGGCAAGATAAATCTTCAGATTTTGCTTTTCCCACTCCCACCGGGCACCTGCAAGGCTTCCCCGGTTCATGGAATGCTGGGCAACAAACAGTTCCCGCAGTTCCTCCGGCTCCACGCAGGTCAGCTGATGGGACGGATGGGTTGCTGTAATATTCAGCGTACGCAGGGCATAGTCCACCAGGATTTGATTGGACACTTCACTCAGTACACGCTGAGGTATGTATTTTTCAGAATGTACACATACCTCTACCCGGCGCTTTACCGGATCGATATCCGCAGCAACAACGGCCGCCTGAGAAAGGACGCTTTCCAGCGCCTCAGGCGGCTCGTAAAGAGAGAACATATTCAGCAAGCTAACGGATTCAGACATAGTATTCCCTCAAAATTTCTCGATTCTCTTCAGGAGAGCCGGGAGCAGCTGCTCGTACGGCAGTTTTTCCACCTGCTCACCCTTTTCAAACAACATGCCCCATCCATTACCGCCGGCAATGCCGATATCGGCTTCCCTGGCTTCACCGGGACCGTTGACCACGCAGCCCATGACCGCAACGGTTATGGGCTTATTACAGTTTTTCAGTGCTTCATCCACCTGATTAACCAATCCGATCAGGTCGATCTGTGTACGGCCACAGGTTGGGCAGGAAATGATATTCACGCCGTCTTTCCGTAGGCCTGCAGCCTTCAGAATATCCTTGGCCGCGTACACTTCTTCCACTGGATCGTCGGTCAAGCTGACACGAATGGTATCGCCGATACCGTCCAGCAGCAGTGCGCCGATACCCATGGCAGACTTCATCAAGCCCATCTTCACCGGGCCGGTCTCTGTTACACCGATATGCAACGGATAGTCGCACTTTTCGCGGAACAGTCGGGATGCTGCCACCATGGTAGGAACGGTAGAGGATTTCATAGATACGCAGGTATCGTAAAAATCGTATTTTTCCAGCAGGGCAATGTGCTCAAAGGCACTTTCTACCAAAGCTTCCGCAGTGGGGTGACCGTACTTTTCCAGCAGTTTTTTATCCAGGCTGCCGCCGTTGACACCGATACGGATGGGAATGCCGCGTTCCTTGCAGACTTTTACAACTGCCTCCACCCGGTCTTCCCCGCCGATGTTACCGGGATTGATACGGATCTTGGCAGCGCCGCCTTCCGCGGCGGCAATGGCCAGTTTGTAGTCGAAATGAATATCCGCAACCAAAGGCAGAGGGCTTTTTTCGCAAATCTGCGCAAAGCTTTTTGCCGCTTCCATATTGGGCACGGCCAAACGGGCGATCTGGCAGCCGGCGGCATGCAGCCGGCAGATCTGCTCCAGGGAGCCTTCCACATCGGTTGTCTTGGTATTGAGCATAGATTGAATGGCAATGGGTGCGCCACCACCGATGGGCACATTCCCTACCATGATTCTTCTGGTCATACAGTTACCCCTTAAAGATCATAAAAACGTCTTTAAACAATATCACAGCCATCAGCGCCAACAGCAGGATCATTCCGGCACCGTGGATATAGCCTTCATACTTGGGATCCAGCTTCTTTTTGATGACCGCTTCCACAGCGGTTGTCAGGAGCAGACCTACCACTCTGCCTCCATCCAGCGCAGGGATCGGCAGCAGATTCATAACCGCCAGGTTCACGGAAATCATGGCACCAAAGTTCAAAAGATTTAAAAACGCATCCAGCGCCGTAGGAGATTGATCCGCAGTTTCAGCCATCTGCTGCACAATGCCGACAGGGCCGGAGACATCCGCCATTCCTGCTTCACCTGTGAAAAGCATTGTCAAACTCAGCCTTACAACACGCACATAGTCCATAGCACTGTACCAGGCTACAGAGAGTTTATCTCCCAGCGTCATATCCCTGACGCCAAAGGAGAAACCATAGCGCACGGAAGCGGTTCCATCTTCATTGGGAAACTCCGCCTTCTGCATGTGAAAATCACCCAGCAGGATCTTCTTCCCGTTTCGGATCAGTTCCAGGTCGTGCACATCGCCGCCTTTCAGGCTGAGGAGCATAGAAAAGTCGGATTGCACATAGATCCGCTCGCCATCCAGCGACCAGATCCGGTCACCCACCTGGATACCATCCTCACCTGCAAGGAGACAGCCTTCTTCGATTTGGGCGATCTCCGGCACGATCATCTGCTTTGCGGGAATGTAGATCACAATTAAGATCAGCAGGCCGGCAACAAAATTCATAAATGCGCCGGCCACCAAAATGATCAGCCGCTTCCACCACGCCGCACGGGTAAATGCATTGGGATTCTCGCTGTCACCGTCTTCTCCCTCCATAGCGCAATAGCCACCAAAGGGAATACAGCGAATGGCATACAAGGTGCCGCCCCGCTCCCACTTTACCAGGGCAGGTCCCATGAATACAGAGAATTCATTCACCTGTACACCGGAAAGTTTCGCCGCCACAAAATGGCCCAGCTCATGAACAAATACCAGCAAACTAAACAGCAGAATCGCAAATACAATGGTCATAAAACGCCTCGACTCATTTCTTAAAATTCTTTACAGACAAGCGGGCCAACCGGTCTGACTCCAGAATCTGCTCCAGTGTAGGATCCTGAACGAAAGGAACCGTATCCACCGCGTGGCAGACTCGCTCATAAATATCGTAGAAGCCGATCTCATCCGCCAGGAACATAGCTACAGCTTCCTCATTGGCGCCGTTCATGACAGCGCAGGCAGTGCCGCCAAGCTTCGCGCACTTTCTCGCTAAAGCCAGGCAAGGAAATTTATCCATGTCCGGCGCATGGAAAGACAGCGTGCCGCACCGGATCAGATCCAACGGTTCAATCACACCGCTATGACGGTGCGGATAGGTAAACGCCAGCTGGATCGGCATGCGCATATCCGGCGTACTCAGTTGTGCCATCACCGAGCCGTCATTGAATTCCACCATACTGTGAACGATACTCTGTCTGTGAATGATCACATCCACCTGCTCCAAGGGCAGGTGGAACAAGCGCATTGCTTCAATGATCTCCAGGCCCTTATTCATCAGGGTCGCGCAATCGATGGTGATCTTGGGTCCCATCTTCCAGTTGGGATGCTTCAGCGCATCCGCCTTGGTTACATTCCTCAGGGCTTCTTTATCCACGCCCCAAAAGGGACCGCCGGAGCAGGTCAGAATCAAACGCTTGATCTCTTTTTTGTCATAGCTGCCCATCAGGCACTGGAAGATTGCGGAATGCTCCGAGTCCACAGGGATGATCTCTGCCCCGTACTTATCAGCTTCCTCCATCACCAGTTCACCTGCGCATACCAGCGTCTCTTTATTGGCAAGACCGATCCGTTTTCCCTTACGGATGGCAGCCAGTACAGGTTTCAGGCAAACCATACCCATCACTGCGGCTACAACGCAATCAGCCTCCTCCAGCGTAGCAGCACGAATCAATCCGGACTCGCCGTAATCGATCTCAATTCCCAGATCAGCGGTTTCCTGCTTTAAACGCACAGCACTTTCTCGGTCGGCCATAACAGCCAGCCTTGGACGGAACTGACGGCATTGCTGCGCCATCTTTTCCACATTTTTGCCGGCGGTCAATGCCAGCACAGGCAGTTTCATATGCTCCACAACACTCAGCGTCTGCTGGCCGATGGAGCCGGTGCTGCCCAATATACTTACAGAACTTATCATAGTTTATTTCACCACAGGCAGTAATATTAGTAAAATTTCGGTCAGCGGTCCGACCATCAGCATGGAATCAAACCGGTCCAGGATTCCACCGTGTCCGGGGATCAGGTTTCCGTAATCCTTGATACCGGTTTGCCTCTTCACTGCAGAAAGCATCAAATCACCAAAGATATCCGCTGCGGCGCCCAACACGCCGTAAAGCAGTGCAATGGCATAATCCACCTCTTTCTGGAAGGCCAAATCCATGATCACGGAATACAGCAGCATTCCCACGATGGCCGTCAGTGCCGCGCCAACGGCACCTTCTACGGTCTTATTGGGACTGATCACGGGAGCAAGCTTGCGTCTTCCAAAGTATCTTCCGGCAAAATAGGCACCGCTATCCGGCAGAAATGCCAAAATAAACGGAATAACGATGGTGTAGCGGCCGGAATATGTACCCAAAATGCGAACAATGGATGTCAGCAGGTAAGGTACGAAAACGCCGCCCATAACACAAAGGCAAATCTTTTCAAAGCGCACCTTCACATGGTTGAGCATCATCTCTGTAAACAGGACGCAAATGAACACCAGCAGACCGAGCATACCCCAGGCCTGATGCATTCCGTAATAAGACCAAATAGAAATCGCGAATGCCGCCACCATACAATAGACAACAAGACGCATGCTGCGCAGCAGGCCGGTGCGGTACAGCAGCTCATACGCAGCAACGGATGCCATGGCACCGACCAAAATAGCAGCAACAATCTTAGGCAGCACCCAAATAACCAAAAACAATACGGGTAGCAACACCGCCGCAGAAATCAAACGCTTTTTCACTTATTAAGCACCTCCAAAACGGCGGTTACGCCGATGGTATTCTTCAATAGCCGCGTCCAATTCCTTGGGACCGAAATCGGGCCACAGTATATTCATAAACACATATTCCGAATAAGCGGATTGCCACAGCAAAAAATTGCTGGTACGCAGTTCTCCGGAAGGTCTGATAATCAGTTCGGGATCGGGAACACCCACTGAATACAGGTAATTCTCAAAGAGATCCTCTGTCAATTCTTCAGCAGAATGCTTTCCTTCCGCTACTTCCCGGGCAAACCTTTGGGCTGCCTGCACGATTTCTAACCGGCCGCCGTAATTCAAGCAAAAATTCACTTGTACATCATATTGCGCAGACCGATTCTGCGCGTCCAGACACCTGGCACGCAGTTCGGGAGTTAACCGGCTCAAATCACCAAAAAAGCGGAAGCAGACCCGGTTTTTCTCCATATCCGCCAACGCTTCCTCCAAATATCTTCCCAGCAGCTTCATGATGCCGGAAACCTCTTCCTCGGAGCGTTTCCAGTTTTCCGTAGAAAAAGCATATACTGTTAAGTACTTCACACCCAATGTGCGGCAATAGTTCGCGATTTTACGAAAGGCTTCCGCACCGGCAGCATGGCCGGCTGTCCGGGGCAGTCCCCGTTTCTTCGCCCATCGGCCATTGCCATCCATGATGATCGCAATGTGCTGCGGAACAGGCAACGTATTCTTTTGATCGTCAGCAGTTGGCATGGCGCTACCCCTCTTATACAAAAAACCGGCAGACATAACATTGGGGGCGCAAGCGCCCCCAATGCTTTACGCTCATTAAAGAGCCATCAGTTCCTTTTCCTTGGCTGCCAGGGCCTCATCGGCCTTCTTGGTGTACTTGTCGAGCATATCCTGCAGATCCTTTTCTGCCTTCTTCTGCTCGTCTTCGGTGATTTCGGAGTTCTTCTTCAGTTTCTTCAAATAATCCATGCCGTCGCGGCGAATGTTACGCATAGCGACCTTGGCATCTTCGGAGTACTTCTTGACCTGCTTGGCCAGTTCCTTACGGCGCTCCTCGGTCAACTGGGGGAACACCAGGCGAATTACCTTGCCGTCATTCTGAGGATTGATGCCCAGATCGCTGATCTGAATGGCTTTCTGAATATCCTTCAGCAGCTTCGTGTCCCAGGGAGAGATCACCAGTGTACGTGCATCGGGAGAAGAAATGGTTGCGACACCGTTCAGGGGCGTTTCACTTCCATAGTATTCCACAGTGATCCGGTCCAGCACCTTTGCGTTGGCTCGGCCGGCACGCACAGCACCAAATTCATCGGCCAAGTGTTCCAGTGCCTTATCCATTCTTCTGGAATAATCCTTAAAATCCACAGCCATAATTATATCCTCCTTAGAAATTGTTCTTAACAGTGGTTCCGATAGCTTCGCCGCGAACCACGCGCACGATGCTGTTTTCTTCATCCAATCCGAAGCAGACCATAGTCATATCATTGTCCATCGCCAGGGCCATTGCAGTAATATCCGTAGCCTTCAGGTTCTTTGCCAAAGCTTCGCTGTAAGTAAGCTGGGTATACTTCACCGCGTTGGGATCCTTTGCGGGGTCTGCAGAGTAAATGGCATCCACATTCTTTGCCATCAGAATTGCGTCGGCCTCAATCTCAACACCACGCAGTACAGCGCCGGTGTCGGTAGAGAAATAGGGGTTGCCGGTACCTGCCGCAAACAGAACTACTTTACCCTCGTTCAAATAGCGCTCTGCGGTATCCCGGGTAAAATACTCTGCGAACTTGTTCATTTCCACAGCGCTGAGAACTCTGGCATCCATGCCGTGTTTTTCCAATGCGTCTGCTACAGCGATGGCATTCATAACAGTACCCAGCATGCCCATGGCATCGGCATGGCTGCGCTGCATCTTGTCAGCGCCGTCCTTGACGCCGCGCCAAAAGTTACCGGCACCGATCACAAGGCCGATCTGAACACCCATATCTACACACTCTTTAATGGAATCGCAGAGCTTGTTAATGATGACAAAGTCAAGGCCACGGTGTGCCGCACCTGCCAGCGCCTCACCGCTGACCTTCAGCAAAATTCGTTTGTACTTAATTTCGCTCAAGACGATCACTCCTCTCTATTCTTTCCTATTTTAATACAAGACAGCCGAATTGACAACAACAAATTCTCAATTTTCTGAAAAGTTTTCATTTTTTTCACTGTTCTATCACAAATATCGTCCGTTATTTCCCTGACAACATCGTTCTTCAAAAAGTTTTCCTTGCGGAGGCCCTTTACCCGTTGCAAAAACGATCACAATCGGTTATAATGTCAACAACTTTATGCAAAAGAGAGGACAATCCAATATGGCTGAAATTACCGAAAGCAAAAATTTCATTCATGCCTTTATTGAAGAAGATATTGCAGAGGGCGGCCGTTATGCAGGCCAGACCGTTCATACCCGTTTTCCGCCGGAACCCAACGGCTATCTGCACATCGGCCACTGCAAGGCTTTGATCATCGACTTTGGCACTGCTGAAAAATTCGGCGGTCTGTGCAATCTGCGTATGGACGACACCAACCCCACCAAGGAAGATGTGGAGTTTGTGGAAGCCATTAAGGAAGATATCCACTGGCTTGGCTTTGACTGGGGCGACCGTTTCTACTTTGGCTCCGACTACTTTGAGAAGGACTACGAATACGCCGTTGAGCTGATCCAGAAGGGTTTGGCTTACGTCTGCGAGCTGACTCCCGAGCAGTTCAAGGAGTACCGGGGTGATCTGAACACCCCCGCTATCTCCCCCTACCGGGACCGTCCCATGGAGGAAAGCCTGGACCTGTTCGCAAGAATGCGGGCCGGTGAGTTCGAAGACA
>JAZNLC010000030.1:0-5680 GCA_045578895.1 Faecousia sp.
GTTATCGCTCATGTATATGACATCCGCCATTTTGAGAATTTGAAGGATCGGTATAAAGTGATGAGTGTGCCATGCCTCGTGGTCAATGATGAGAAGATCTCCTTCGGAAAGAAGAATATGGGGCAAGTGTTGGCTTTCATCCAATAACAATGACCTGACCAATATTTAGACGCCTACCGGATATGAGATAGAATAAAACTTTCATTGGTCTTGCTCTTCGGGATCACTTGAAAAGCGGGAAAAAAGACATGAGCATAAAGTTATCCCAACTAAGCCGATTAAGGTTTAGCTGGGATAATTGCTTCTGTCGCAAATATTATACGCATAATTGACTGATAAATCAAGATATTCGTGAATCCGATATCAATTTCCAATCAGGTCAGTATACATGGATTCTGTCAAATTACATCCGTAAAACAGCTCATAATATGCAGTTACTTCCTCTTGAAGATCATAATCAACATAGTCCGGATACAAAACTGAGCCTAGCCACAGCATGCCGAGATAGCTTTGAACAGCCGGCGGAGAGGAGAGCCATCCGTAAGGCCCGTAGGGCGCTTCATAATATGTTCCTTCTGCAATTGCAGTAACGCTCTGCCATTGCGCCGCATCCCCAACGGTATGATAACAGCTGTCATAGGAAAATACAATCACTTCCGGATCCCAAAACAAAATCTGTTCCAAATCTACTTGATTGCCATCACCGCTGGAAACAACATCCTCAATGACTGCAACATTCCGGCTCATCAGATTGACGATCTGTGCATGAAAAGAACCCTCTGCGATCACATTGGTTCCATTTTCACCCAAACAGTACAGCAGTGTCTTTCTTGCGTTGTCTGCATCCACTTTTTCCATCAGTGTTTGAATTCCGGCATAAGTATTTTCACACCAGGAAGCCAGTTTCTCAGCCTTTTCTTCTCTGCTGATCAATTTTCCCAATGTGCGATATGCCTCTGCAGCAGTGGAAACATCCGCATCTATATGGATAAAGGGGATACCTGTCTGTTCTGTCAACGCATCAAAATCTTCTGCCATAGATTTCTTGGCCTGGCCGATATCGATCACCACATCCGGATCTGATGCCAAAAGCGCTTCCAGATCCATTTCTCTCTTACCGCCATAAAGCTGACCGATTTCCGTTTTATTCAAAATGCCTTCCGCAATATAGCTCTGGGCATCCTCAGCAAATGCATTGCTCACGCCTACCAGCATATCACCCCCCAAAGGCAAAATATATACCTGAGACAGCGGGCCGCTAATCGCAATCTTTGTGATTTTCTCCGGTACGGTTACCGTTCTACCAAGAGAGTCCGTAAACTCTGCTGTACGTTCTTGAACCATGGTATTTTGCTTTTGGCCGCATCCAACCAGAAGCAAAAGGACAATCATAAGTAAAACCAATACTTTCTTTTTCATTTCCATTTCCTCTCTATTTGGCAAATTTTGCAGGAATACAAACGCGAGCAGTATCGTCATAAAGACTGATTACATCGACACTGACGTCGTACAATTGTTTCATCATATCACTTGTCAAAACCGCTGCCGGTTTTTCGTTGGCCACGACCCTCCCGTTTTGCAGCGCAAGAATGCGGTCTGAATACAGATAACTTTGCTCCGGATGATGTGTGGTTTGGATGACGGTATATCCTTCTTGGGCAAGTTTTTTTGCTTGTTCCAAGACCAATATTTGATTACCGAAATCCAAATTTGCTGTTGGCTCGTCCAGTAGCAGGATCGGTGCGTCCTGTGCCAATGCCCGAGCAATCAGCACCAGCTGTTGTTCTCCCCCTGAGAGCTTTTGAAAACACCGATCTTTCAGTGCGCAGATCCCAACCTTTTCCAATGCCTTCAAGCATGCCTGCTCATCTTCCTTTCCGGGATTTCCAAACACAGAAGTACGATTGGAGCGACCCATCAACACAATATCCAACACATTGTACTGAAATACACAGTGGTTTTTCTGCGGGATATACGCAATCTGTCTGGATGCTTCCCGCGCAGAAAATCCTTTGATATTGCGCTTATTTACCAGCACCTCACCGGAATAGCCAGGCAGCAAGCCTAAAATGCAACGAAGCAGCGTACTTTTTCCCGCACCATTTGGGCCCAAAATCGAAAGGAACTCTCCCTTTTCCGCTGAGAAACAGATATCATGAAGCACGTTTTTCTGCCCATAAGAAAAACTTAAATTATTGACCTGAATGCTCATAAGTTGCTCCCTTTCCGGTGATCATCCATAAAAAGAATGGGGAACCTACAAATGCCGTGAGGATTCCAATGGGGATTCCAGATGCGGTAACGCTTCGTGAAATATTATCCACTATCAAAAGAAATACGCCGCCTCCAAGCATAGAAGCCGGCATGAGATAGCGATAATCGTTTCCGACCAATCTGCGCATGATATGAGGGATCACCAAACCTACCCAGCCAATCAATCCGCTGACTGCAACAGCGGCTGCCGTCACCAAAGTGGAACAAATAACGATCAGAACCCGGAGTCTTTGTGGATGGACCCCCAATGTCCTTGCCTCATCATCCCCCATGGTGATCACATTCAGCTTCCATCGCAGCAGTAATAAAGGGATCCATCCCATGACCATTGGGATTGTGGCGAAGAAAACATCTCCCCACTTGGCGCCGCTCAAGCTGCCCATAAGCCAGTACGTGATCTGCGGCAATTGATTACTTGGATCTGCAACGAGCTTTAAAAATGAAGTTCCGGATTGGAACAAAGTGGAAATCATAATTCCGGATAACACCAGGCCAAGCACCCGATCCCCTTTTGCGTAGCGACTAACAAAGAATACCAAACCTACAGTAGCCATTCCTGTAAAAAAAGCGCCTATCATGATATAAGCCGATGAAGCACCCAATAAAATTGCCAATGCAGCACCAAATCCTGCTCCGGCCGATGCTCCCAGGACATCCGGCGAAGCCATTGGATTTTGAAATACCCCTTGGTAGGCACTTCCAGCTGCGGCAAGGGATGCACCCACCAATACGCTAAGGAGCACTCTTGGTAAGCGGATGTTCCATACTGCTGTCTCCATCGCTTCTGTCCAAAAACTCTGGATCGGCAGACCGATTTTCTTTGCCAATATCCCCACCACCGCATCTAACGGCACGGGATATTGACCTACGGAAAATGACACCAATATGCACACAAACAATACCACCAGCATGATTTGTACTGCACTATGTTGTTTGCTTTTCATCAGAACATTCCTCCGAAATACGCATCAAACAAATCTTCTGCTATATCTCTGACCTTTTTATCATACTCCGTGTATTTTGCCAAAAACTCCCTACCTTGATCTGTCAATACGCTGACGCCGCCAACCGCACCACCCTGTGTGCGTTCGATCAACGGATAGCACAGCTGCTCTTCCAATTTACGAATCATATTCCAACAGCTGGAATAGCTTAACTGCATTCTTTGTCCTGCCGCACGAACAGATTTTGTTTCATCGATCAGCGCCAGGAGCATTGCTGTTTTGCTGTCGAAAAAAACTTTCTCTTTGGCAAGGGAAACGCTAACTACAGGACGCACCAATTGATTGTTGTGATAATCTACCAGCGCCGCGAAATCCTCCGGTGTGTCCGCATCGTAAAGTGTGCCGGGATCTTCTACGGGGACGCACAGTATAGGCACACCACATCGCTCAGTTGCGCCTCGCAGCCCTTGTTCGCCACTGTCACACAAGATTTTTGAGATCAACCTATTGTCTATCAAAAGGGGATGCCCCTTCTCACCCCGGCACACCGGGCAAGCCAATGCGGCATCGGTTGCCAACATTGCTTGTACGGTGTTGGGTGTAAAAAGGGGGATATCCACCGGTGTAAACAACACTTTGTCGCATTTGTTCTGCAAATAGCGCAAACCGATTTTCACGGAATCAAACATTTGGGTCGTTTCATAGTTTTCGTTTCTCAGAAAAATGATTCCGTTACCAGCTAAGTGACGCTCCAATGTAACTGCATTATAGCCGGTAACCATAACGACTTTATTAACCCCCGATCTGTTGAATGTCGCAACAATTCTCTGGGCAATCGAAATCGTACCAATATTAAGCATTGGTTTAAATTCACCCATGCGGCTGGACATGCCTGCCGCAACGATCAATGCGCCAACTTCCATAGAAAATCCCCCAAACGTGCGGTTTTCCAAATTATACTACAATTTTATCGAATTGTAAATAAATACAATTCGAAATATATACTCCCAGGAAAGCAAAAAAGCCACCCTCGCATCAAGCGAGGGTGGCTGATGGAAATCAATTAGAGCAGAATATACTTCAGAACGAAGAGGGCTGCCAGGATGTACATCAGGACAGTAACCTTCTTTCTGTTTTCCTTACCGGTGCAAGCATTGATGACAACGTAGGAGATGATACCCAGAGAGATGCCTTCAGAGATGCAGTACAGGAAGGGCATAGCCATAATTGCGATGAATGCGGGAATGGCTTCGGAGTAATCCTTGAAGTCGATCTTGACAACTGCAGTCATCATCATGAAGCCCACGACGATCAGAGCGGGAGCAGTTGCGAAGGAGGGGATTGCCAGGAACAGGGGGGACAGGAACAGAGACAGAGCGAACAGAATTGCAGTGACGATGCCGGTCAGACCGGTACGGCCGCCTTCTGCAACACCTGCAGCAGACTCAACGTAAGTAGTAACAGTGACAGTGCCGCATGCTGCGCCGAAGGAGGTAGCAATTGCGTCAGCCAGCATAGCGCCCTTAGCCTTGGGCAGCTTGCCATCCTTATCCAGCAGATCAGCCTGGGAAGCAACACCGATCAGGGTGCCCATGGTATCAAACACGTCCACAAATAGGAATGCGAACATGATGATGAAGAAGTCAAAGGTCTTCATGATGGAGAAGTCGATCTGCATGAAGGTGGGAGCCATGCTGGGAACTGCCAGACCATTGGAGAAGTCGGGGAACAGGCTGTAGAAACCAGCTTCGGGGTTGGGAACATAAATACCAGCCAGCTGGCAGATCATGCCCAGTGCCCAGGTAGCCAGAACGCCCCACAGGATGCCGCCCTTGATCTTCTTGACCATAAAGACAGCGGTGATCAGGGTACCGACCAGAGCCAGAACGACGCTGATGCCCACAGAGGAGAAGGAGCCGTCGCTGATGGAAGCGCTGAAGGAGAACATATCGACCAGAGTGGAATCGTTATTCACAACGATCTTAGCATTCTGCAGGCCGATGAAGGTGATAAAGAAACCGATACCAACAGAAACACCGTGCTTCAGGTTGGTGGGAATAGCATTGAAGATTGCTTCACGGACGTTGGTAACAGACAGGATGATGAAGATGATACCTTCAACAAAAATGGCTGCCAGTGCCTGCTGCCAGCTGTAGCCCATGCCGAGAACGACAGTGTAAGCAAAGTAGGCGTTCAGACCCATAGCGGGAGCCAGTGCCAGAGGCTGGTTTGCAAAGATAGCCATCAGAAGGGTAGCAACGCAGGAAGCAACTGCGGTTGCGGTGAAGATTGCGCCGCTGTCCATGCCGGAAGCGGAAAGGATGCTGGGGTTAACTGCCAAGATGTAAGCCATGGTCATAAACATGGTGATACCGGCCACAATCTCGGTCTTTACATTGGTGTTGCGCTCTTTCAGATGAAAGATCTTGTCAAGATTCATGATAATTCCCTTCTTTATTATT
>JAZNLC010000031.1:0-2290 GCA_045578895.1 Faecousia sp.
CCCAACACCGACATAGCTGTACTGGCTGCCCGGTGGTCAACGATCTTGAATACATAGTTAGCACCGATGCCGTAGTAGAAGCCGCCTGCCACACCGGAAAGCAGCGTCACCGCCAGCATATCCCAAAGGCTGTTCATGGTAGGGTATAGCAGATGTTCTCCCGCGATCAGCGCACTGGAGATCGTCAGCAGCACCCAATAGGGGGGAAGCTTCTTTGCCCGGCCGATCAAAATGAAGATCAAAATCTCGGTACTGGCTCTGACTACACCCACATAGCCCACATTGGAGCGGGCTGTACCCACAAAGTCCATAATATAGGTCATATCCAGGCCCAAAATACCCAGGAACGCATCAAAGGAAATGACCATGAACAGGTAGGTAATAAAGTAGTAGTTCTTGAAAATGGATTTCAGAACCTCCGCCGTACTAACAGGCCGTTCTTTCTTTGCACTGCCTTCAAAGCTTCTTCCGGTGGGGGTCAAAGTAAGCCAAAGCACCGGAATACTGCCCAGGGAGATAAAGAGGAAGCAAGTCCAGTAGGGCAGAATTTTTCCCACGAAGATACTGCCGATTAAGGATGCCACCACAAACGCACCGGAACCAAACCGGCGGATGGTGCCGAAGCTGGCACCGATCTTGTCCATAGCGCCGCCGATCCAGGAATCCAGCAGGGAATTGGAAGTCTGACGGCCAAGTGTACCGAAAACACTCAGAATCATCGTGGGAATGAGCGCCGCGCCCCAAAAGCCTCCCACCACGGGAAACAGCAGATGCAGCACGATAGCCATACCCGTCACCACCGCAAACACCACTCTCGGTGAGCGGAGCTTATCGCTGAGCAGACCGATAAAGGGCAGGGAGATCATGGCAACGCAGTTGCCGGCAGCTGTCATAAGGCCCAGTTGGGTGCTTTCAAAACCGATTTCCCGGAAATACACTGAAGCATAATTCCAAAATCCGTTTCCCGCCGTGAAGAGGAAATAGATAATTGCAAAGAATCCAATAGTGCGTTTTTTATCCATGGGGAGGCCCCCTTTATTTTTTTCTCAGCACGATGCCGCAGCGGTTGGGAATGTAAATACGGATGCCGTATTCCCCATTCTCATTCTTTTCTGCCTGATAAATATAGGTCTTGGAAACCCGGTCGTAGCCGCCGAATTCACCGTCATCGGTAGACAGGATCACCTCGTACTCGCCCTTTTCCTTGACGGGAACGAAGAAATCTTCCTGAGACCAGCTGGGATGGAAGTTCAGCAGGAGAATTGTCTTACCCCGGCGGTAGGCCATGATCTTGCGATAATGGTCGAAGTTAAGCACTTCCATTTTTCCGGTGAGCAGACGGGTCTTCCGGGCCATAGCGATCATAGCGACCTCAAAAGCATTGAGGAAGCGATATTTCAGGTCCGGGTTGTCTGCCAGGCTCCACTGGCGGCGGCAGTAATGGGAGCTCCAGCCGTTGCCTTCTCTGGGGAAGTCGATCCATTCCGGATGGCCGAATTCGTTACCCATAAAGGTTAAATAGCCTTCACCGCCCAGGCTCATTGTCACCAGACGCAGCAGCTTGTGCAGCGCGATGCCCCGGTCAACTACCATACTGTTGCTGTTGCAGCCCATGTTGTAGTACATTTCGCTGTCACATAGCCGGAACATAATGGTCTTGTCGCCTACTAAAGCCTGGTCATGGGATTCGCAATAGCCGATGACCTTCTCGCCCTTCCGGCGGCTGGTCAGTTCAGCCCAAATGTGGCCAATGTCCCACCACTCGTCGGATACTTCCTTGATGAGCTTGATCCACATATCCGGCTCACCCATGGCAAGACGGTAATCAAAGCCGATGCCGCCGTCTTCGATGGGCAGACACAGGCCAGGGATGGCAGAGGTGTCTTCCGCAATGGTGATAGCGTTGGGATTCACCTGCCGCACCATTTCATTGGCCAGCTGCAGATAGGTGATGGCCTCGATGTCGGTATTCATAGAGAAGTAGGAGGGATAGCCGGTAAAGCTGACACCCAGGCCATGATCATGGTACAGCATAGATGTAACGCCGTCAAACCGGAAACCGTCGAAGTGGTATTCCTCCTGCCAGAACTTCAGATTGGACAGCAAAAAGTGGATCACTTCGCTCTTTTCATAGTTAAAGCACTTGGTACCCCAGGCGCTGTGGTCGCCCTTGGGTCCGTCATGGAAGAACTGATACACCGTTCCGTCAAACTCACAGATACCCTCACGGGTATTTTTGGAGGCATGGGAGTGTACCACATCCAGCAGTACCGTGATGCCCATCTTATGG
>JAZNLC010000032.1:0-18616 GCA_045578895.1 Faecousia sp.
GCCTGCAGATAACGGTGACTGGACCTGTTCTTGCGGTACTTCAAATAAGGGCAAATTCTGCACAGAGTGTGGCGGCAAGAAGCCTGCTGGAATTCCTCAGTACCGCTGCGACAAGTGCGGCTGGCAGCCTGCCGATCCAACGAAAGCACCTCGTTTCTGTCCCGAGTGCGGCGATCCCTTCGATAACGGCGATATTGTCTGATCGCCGGTTTTGGAAGCAACCGCCTAACTTACATATAAAGGAGTGACTCCTATTGGCTGTATTGCAAGAATTCAAATGTCCCTGCTGTGACGGTGCCATCGAATTTGACAGCACCCTGCAGAAGATGAAGTGCCCTTACTGCGGTTCCGAATTTGAAATGGAGACCCTGCAGGCATATGACGCGGAACTGAACCAGCAGCCTTCCGAGAATATGACCTGGGATACCGCTGCCGGTTCCGATTGGCAGAGCGGTGAAACGGAGGGGCTGCGGATCTATACCTGTAATACCTGCGGCGGCGAAATTGTTGCCGACGAGACCACCGGCGCATCGGAGTGTCCTTTCTGCGGTAACCCTGTGATTATGACAGGTCAGTTTGCAGGCGCGTTAAAACCCGATTTGGTGATTCCCTTCAAGGTAGACAGAAAAGCTGCGGTTGCAGCGCTGCAGAACCACTACAAAGGCAAGCTGCTCCTGCCCAAGGTATTTAAGGACGAGAACCATATCAAGGAAGTCAAGGGTCTGTATGTTCCGGTTTGGCTGTTTGATACGGATGCGGATGCCTTTGTGCGCTACCGTGCCACCCGAACCCGCAGCTGGAGCGACAGCCAGTACAACTACACCGAAACCAACCATTTCTCCGTCACAAGAGGCGGCGGGATTGGGTTTGAGAATGTGCCGGTGGATGGCTCCACCAAGATGGACGACACCTTGATGGAATCCATTGAGCCTTTTCACATCGGCGATGCCGTGGATTTCCAAACCGCGTATCTGTCCGGCTACCTGGCAGATAAGTACGATGTGGATGCCGAGGCCAGTATCGCCAGAGCCAACGAGAGAATCAAGAAAAGTACGGAGGAAGCATTTGCGTCTACTGTTCAGGGCTATACCTCTGTGATCCCGGAAAGCACCACGATCAATCTGCAAAACGGTCGGGCAAGGTACGCATTGTATCCCGTGTGGATTCTGAACACCCAATGGAACGGACAGAAGTTTACCTTCGGCATCAACGGCCAGACGGGCAAAATCGCCGGTGACCTTCCTATGGACAAAAGCGCTTTCTGGACCTGGATGTTGGGCGTTGCCGGTGCGGCTGCCGCAGTGGTATTTGCGCTGAGCTACTTGCTTTGGCTGCTGTGAGGAGGTAGGAACAATGAAAAGAATACTTATTTCTGCTATCCTTGTTCTGGTGCTTAGTATCAGTTTAGCGCTGCCTGTTTTTGCAGAGGAATATCTGGTCTTCGATGAGGCGGAGCTTCTGAGCGATTCCGAGGAAACTGCACTGAGTCAAAAGCTGGCGGAAGTCAGCCATGCATACAATGCACAGATTGTGGTATGTACCGTTGCATCCATGAACGGCGGTGATATCGACGCGTTTTTGGAATATGTGTATGACGAAATGGAATTCGGCTACGGGGAGAATCACGACGGTGTTCTGCTACTGGTGTGCATGGATCCCCGGGAGTACCGGATCTTAAGCAACGGCTTTGCAGGTGTTGCCATTGACACAGGTGACATTGATAAAATGGGCGATGCTTTTGTATCCGATCTATCCGATGGCAATTACGCGGATGCCTTTGATGCGTTTACCGAACAATGCGCATATTATTTGGATGGTTACCTGAACGGATTTCCATTCAATGCAGGCAAAAACCTGGTAGTTGCCTTGATTATCGGTGTTATGGCAGGTGTCATCGCTGCATTTGCTCTGAAAAAGCAGCTTAAGACTGTCCGTCAGCAGAAACAGGCAAATGTCTATATCAAGTCCGGCAGTATGCAGATCACTGCAAGCAGGGATCTGTTCCTCTATCGTGAGGTTTCCCGTACACAGAAAGCGTCTTCCGGTTCTTCAAACTCCGGTTCTTCCCGGAGTAGCGGCGGTGGGTCTTTCTGAATCTTAACAAGTAATCTATCACCATAAGACGGTGAATCATCTAAATAAAAAACAGGAGGAAAAGAGTATGGCAAAGCATAATTGTGCGATCTGTGGCGCAGAGGTAGGTTTGATCTCCGAACAGAAACTGGCAGACGGCAACTACATCTGCAGAAAGGTCTGCAGCAAGAAAACTTTTAAAATCTTCGACAAGGTGCATGCCACCCTGGGGGATGTGAACGCGCATATCGAGCAGATCGAAAAGGGCACCAAGATCTGGGAGCAGGTCTTTGTTCCGCTGCAGAAGACCAAAAATAAGGAAGAAAAGCTGAAGCAGATCCACGGTTTGAGAGGCGTTCTAGGTTATGTTTCTCCCTCCACCGGACTGTTTGCCCTGATCGAAAACCGCTATAAGATCTTTATCTTCGGCAAGACTACCCTGGCCTGCGTGTACCGTGTGGCAGACCTGTACGGCTATGACTACGATTGTGAAACTGTCAAGAACTCCGAAGGCAAGGAAGAGAAAAAGCACTTCTGCACCTTTATGTTCCGTAACACCACCGGCATGTACGCGCCCCGTATTGAGATCGGCAGTATGGCAGACTTTGTCGAGATCGAGAAATATTTCAATAAGCTGTTCGGTATCCAAAAGACCCTGCGCAATTCTATCAACAACGCAAAACGGCAGATGAACGCGATCAAATCCTTTGCCGGTGCAGTAAAGGCCGCAGCCGACGGCACACTGGATGAATCCCAGGCCACAGATACCGTAGAAGCGCTAGATGCTTCTGTCTACGGCGACAGAACCGAGTGGATCAAGAAGGCGGATACCGCTCTGGCTCCTTTCAATAACTAACACAGTTTCCCTGAAAACATCAGGAGGTATATCTTATGAAGAAAATTCTTTCTCTGCTTTTGGCAGCCGTTATGGTGCTGAGCTTGGCAGCTTGCGGTAACGGCGATGAAACACCCACTACGCAGCCCAACACCCCGACTGCCCCTGCCCAGACAAAACCCCAGGAATCTACTCAGGCACCCACCGAAGCCCTGGCCGGAGAGTTGGTAGAAACCGCTTTCTGGAGCCTGCGCTATGACCCCGAAGTTTGGATCTTTGAGGATGAAGATGCTCTGTATGAATCCGATTACACAGCTTCTCTCAGACTGATCGTTCCCAACCCCGAAGATGAGTATGATCCCTTTATTTACTTCAGCGTAGACGCGTGGGAAACCGACCATCACAATTTCCGCAGCAACCTGCGTTACTATGGCTTTGACCAGTATGAATACGCTGTCAATGATGCCTATGATACTGTTAATATTGGCGGTTTAGAATTCCTGGTAGATGACTCTGACGATGAATTCAACTTCTATTTCATGCGCGTATTCAGCGCCGGTGTTGATGTAGAGATCACCGTCAGCGGTGACATTTCCAATGAGGCGGTTGCCGCTCTGTTGGAGACCTTGAACTTTACCATTGAAGAAGGCGACAATGTGGATGCGCCCTGGTATTGGGAAGGCACGCCCTATGCGGTTATTCCCGGACAGGAAACCGTCGGCGCGTTCACGCTGGAAAGCGTACAGATCCCCTTCGCCAGCTGCATTGTTACTTATGAAACCTTCGACCATAATATTGCGGTCACAGATGATTGGGTCTATATTGTCAACGACGGTGCGGTTCAGGTCTATTCCTATGACGGCAGCGAACTGGCCTTTGTGATGGATATGGGTCTGGAAGATTATTCCATCGCGGATGTATCCGGTAATGATGTGTGGTTCTCCGGCTTTATGGAAAACCTGTACTGCTTTGACGGTGAGAACTATACTGCCGGATTTGAAGGCACAGACTATGTTTCCATGTGTCCCAGCGCTCCCTGGGGCGTCAGCTGGTTCAGCGACTCCACCGTTATGAAACTCGTTTTCGATGGTGCTGCCGTAACCGAAGCGACAGAATACACGCTCGCGGAAGTAGAGACGATCAGCCATCTGTGTGTTGACGCTAACGGTAATGTTTTCGTTTGTGGCAGCAGCGCATCTGACGGCTCGCACAGAGTTTTTGTCTACAATGCAGACATGGAACTGCAGGTAACTTTGGATAGCGAGGACAAATCCGGTATCGGCAGTGCCGTATTCGCGACCCAAACCGAAAACGGTTACCTGGTTCTGGACGGCAACATGCGCGAAGTTGTCCTCTATGAGGCCGACGGCACTTATATTGGCTGCTGTGATTTCGATGATCTGTTTGGAACGGACTATCCCTGGCCCTGCGATGCCTGTGTTACATCCGACGGCTCCATTCTGGTGATTATGACCGACGAGCGGCCCGACGAATCCGCCGACGAAGTGATCGTCTTTAAGCTCACCGGATTCTAAACTTTGATACCTTAAGAAGGGAAGTGACGGATTCCCGTCACTTCCCTTCTCCCATTCAGTCCTTATAGGAAAACGATCAATTCCGTTGATAGCTTTCCTATGATGACCAGCCATGTTAAGGAGGTTATTTTTATGATTAATAATAAAAATAAAATCATTCGTTGCATTCTTGTTGCTTTTCTGCTTTGCAGTCTGGTTTTGACAGCAGGCTGCAGCAAAAAACCTGCTGAGCCGACAAAAACCGCCACGGATATTACGCAACCGCCGAAACAGACCGAAACAGCAGCACCAACGGAGACGACGCAGGCTCCTACAGATGCGTCTTTGGTCTCCCTGCGGCAAGCCATGATAGAAACACCCCAGCTTTTCGCAGCAGCATTCTTTGGCTATGTGCCGCAGGATGCAGATCCCTTTGCCATCATGCCGGAAGCCGCCCCCCAGTTATGTGAAGATCTGCCCTTCCTGCTGGCCATTCGGGAAGAAAATGTCGTAGGCACTTCCGGTTATCTGTTTTGCATCGTACCCGCGGATGAAAACGCAACGGTTGCAGTGAACCGAAGACCGTGGAATGCAGAATCCGAACGCTATGAAGATCCGGAGGTCCTTTACCGCAGTGAAAGTGGCTCCCCGTTCCTGGTTATGTGCCCCAATGAAGACTGGATACCGGACACAGAGGTCGTCATCACGGATTCAAATGGAACCGTGACAATTTGGAGTCCTTATCTCGAACCCAGTTACTGCATTTCTTCCCTGCGCAATGATAACGGGGAGAGTCTGATTTTTGACTTTACATCCTACGACGAGCTTCCCAATCCGGGATGGAATCAGGGCATCGACAGCGCAGAACTGGTTGGCACCTGGGAACTGGCCTGGACGGAAGTGGAGGGTGACCGGAATGAGGCCGAGCCTGGTCGCTGTACCATTGAAATCACACCGGATGAAACGGGCTTTTTCCGGTTCACCTATTCCGATAGGGATTTCCCGGAAGAGAACGTCCAGGACCGGGAGCTGCTTGTGATTCCCGGTGAACTGTACCCAGGCTGCAGTAACGACCAATGGATCGGTAAAGTGGCTGAAGCAGACGGGGATACCGTTCAATACGCGCTTACCCTGCTGGAGGACGGCACGCTTCTGCTGCAAACCTACTGGGAAATGGACGGCATGCCCATGGTCAGTTACGGATGGTATACGTGAGAGGATGACTAAAAAAAGAGAGTGGGCGCACCGCAGAAAATGCGGTGTGCCCACTGTTTTTCAGAATATCTTCATACCCTTCAAAATTGCTTTCTCCGGGCCGGCATAACTGCCGTGCACACATGTTTCCTGAGACAAGGCGATCGTACTGAGCACCTGCCCGGCACTCCCGGAGATGGAGATCCCCGTCACCGGGATCTTCTTTTCTCCATCATGATAATAAGCCAGGCGGATCTCGCCGCCAATATAGTCGTTGAAGAAATCTACCTGCAGGCCGGACATGGAGACCACTTCCAAGTAGTGCCCCTGGGGTTCCGATGCCGTACCCGGCGCTACCCGGATGCAGCGCAGATCACCGGTAGGTGTTTCATTCAAATACTGGCCGTAACGGTTACTGCCGTAGTAATTGACTGCCTCGCCATTTTCCACAACGCAGATGCTGCCAAGGCTCATGCCGTCATCGTCAAACTTCGTACTGCGGACGCTGCCGGTAATTTCTCCGCACATGGTAATGCTGATGGGATCCCCCGTGCACGCCTTTTGTATCACATCTCCCTTGCTCCAAAGGTTGGAGTGGGAGTAAACGGTCGCATAGTGCAGATCCGAAGCAATGGTCATAAACAACTGCCCCAATTCCAATCGGTTCAGTACCACATCGCATTCCAGGGGCTGCTCCGGCAGCTTTGCCTCATAGCGGGCCTTTACTTCTTCCAGTGTTTCCGCGATCCGCCGGGTAACTGCAGTTTCGTCCAGGCGGTTAAAGTTGTACTGCTCGTACAGTTCTACGCTTTGGGCTTCGCCGTTATATGTAGGAATGGCTTCCACCATGGCACTGTAGCGAGTTTGGGTCTTATCCAGCCCCCGGCTGTTTTGCACCTGCTCCGTGTGCTTATTGATGAAGACCTCCACAGAATTCAGGTCCGCGTTTTCCATAGTATTTGCGGCAAAGACCGCTTTGGAAATGGTCGCTGCCAAATCAGCGGGCTCATAATCGGCGAAATTGCTATCCACCGCGAAACTGCCGGTTTCCGCACCGGGCAAATCGTAGCTGCGGTTGTTGATCAGCAATGCCTTTTCCACTGCCTCACTGATCAGGTCTTTGATTTGGCCTTCCGTTGTGGAAGGATACACAAAGAACTGGGAATCCCCTTTGTATTCTCCGTGGTCAACGTAGACCGTAACCTGCTTGTCGCAGGTATCTGTGCAACGAACGGTTTCCAGCTTTCCTTTTACAAAGAACAGCTCATAGCTCTCCTTGTGGTTTACATTGATCTTCCAGCCGCTGACTCTGCTGTCTGCGCTCAGCAATTCGATTATTGTTTTCATCCCAGCTTCACCTTCACTTTCAATGCGGGGCCGCCATCACTGACCCGGACCCATTCTTTATAGCCCTTGCCGCAGCTGCCGGAACCGATCACTTTAAAGTCATCGGAGATCATGGAAATGGACTTCAGCAGATCCGGCACATAGCCGCTCATAACCACGGGAGATACATAATTTTCCGTCAGCTTTCCGTCTACGATCTCGATGCCGTACTGGGCAACGCACTGGATCGCCCAGTTTTTGGGATCTTCCATGCCGTTGTCTGTTTCAAAGAGCATGTAACCGTGGTCGATGGAGGCGATCATATCCTCCAGCTTATCGCTGCCCTTTTCAAAAAAGGTATTGGTCATGCGGGCATAGGCTTTTCTCCGGGTGGATTCCCGGCGGCCGTTTCCGGTGGGCTTTGTTCCCAGTTGAACAGCGGAAGCAAGGTCGGAGATACCGGTAACCAAAATTCCGTCCTTAATTATTTGCGTGTCTCCCGCCAGCACACCGTCATCATCAAAGAAATAGGAAGCGGCGCTGAGGGTGGATGCCGCGCCGTCACGCATGTTGCAGATGGGTGATGCCACATATTTACCCACATATTCCTTGGCCAGTGCCCGGTCTTTTACAAACTGGTCCATTTCCACGCCGTGTCCAAAGGCTTCATGGGCGATAAGACCGGTAATGGAAGGATCGGTGATCACATCATATACGCCGGGGGTAATGGGCTTTGCCAAAGTCAGGTTGTGGGCCTTACGCAGCAGCTTCTCCGTCAGTCCGGGAAGCTGCTCCATAACCGTTCCCATCAAATGGCTGTTGGCTCCTTCCATCGCCTGCACCACCTTGCCGTTATCCTTGTAGACCGCCACCATGACACCGTTAACCCAGGCATAGTTCTGATCCAGCTCCCGGTTCTTGGACACAAACAGCTTGGATACTTCCAGGGAGCTGACCGCCACCATGGCGTTGAGCAGGTTTTCATTTTTTTCCAGCATATCCCGGCACAGCTGCTTACAAAATTCCAGGCGTTGTTCCTCGCTGTGACGCTCCAGATCGCTCTCTCTACAGAAGGACTGCTTCAGGGGCTCATCCCTGAGCACCTGCACCTGGATCGGATTGCTGCTCAGCGCGTTCAGAGCGAAAGCCCCTCGGATCCGCTGAGCCAAAAGGGCAACATCACCGGCAATGTCATCCAAAGAATACTCGAAGAACACACCGCCGTTATGCAGCTTGACAACAAAGCCGCACTCGGTATCCCGGCCGCTGCCGATATTGGAGCTGTTCCGGTTTACCCGAACAGAACGGGCCTTAACATCAGCGCCCAACACGCTGACATAAGAAAAATGCTGCCCCAGCGCGTCTACCAAAGCTTTGGCGTTAGCCCGCCGGGATTCCAAAAATTCAGAAAAACCCATAATGATCCCTTCTTTACTCTAAGATGCCTTCAGTATACCATACCTACCGGCTTTTGCGCAAGGCGCATTTGTCCCGCCGGTGTCTGCATATTTCCCTTGCAAAAAGTGTATATTTCCGTTATGATGAAGCTGGTATTTAAGGAGGGATTGATATGCATTCTCAAGAAGCGATTACAGCTTATACCAAAGCGCAAAAACAAGCGCAAAAAGAAGTAAAAGAACTGACAGCAGCCGGAAAGCCTGCCTTTCCGCTGGTACTCGACGATATATTGCCCAGCTTGGAAAGCGATGTTTATCAGGATATTGGTTTGGTGGAGATCCCCATAGGCCGGATCATCGGTACCAAAACCGCAGGCCGTATCACCGCTTTTACTGCGAATTTTCTTCCGCTTTTGGATATCGATACCGAGTTTGCCACTAAATGGATGAACCTGTGTGATGCCCACCTGTCCGATGTCGGTATTCGGGAGCCGATCCTTTGCTATGAGTATTTGGGCAATTTTTATGTTCAGGAGGGCAATAAACGGGTCAGCGTTCTGCGCAGCTTTGATGCGCCCCGGATCCCCAGCAATGTACGGCGGATCCTGCCCAAGGTCAGCGACGATCCCCGGATCAAAGCCTACTATGAATTTTTGGAATTTTATAAGGATGCAGGTATTTACGATGTCCAATACCGGGTTCCCGGCCAGTATGCCCGGTTACTGTCCCATTTAGATATGCCCAAAGGTCAGCGCTGGACACAGCAGGATCAGCGAACCTTCTCCGCTTACCTGCACTATTTCCAGGATGCATTCTATTCCCTGGGCGGTGCGGCCCTGGGCATGCTGCCGGAAGAAGCACTACTACTGTGGCTGGAGGTTTATCCTTATGAAGATTTGGGCAAACTGAGCGCGGCACAGTTGAAGAAGACGCTCGCGGGCATGTGGGAGGACCTAAAGGTGCTGAATCAGAACCACCCTGTGCAGGTCAACACCGCGCCTGTTTCCACCGAAGCGAAATCCAGTCTGCTGAACTGGGTGATTCCCCGCAAAGAGTTTGTCCGCGTTGCTTTTGTTCATCAGCTGACACCCCACGCCAGCCCCTGGACAAAGGGTCACAATGATGGCTGCCAGTATTTGGAGCGGCATATGGCAGGCTTGGTCGATATCCGCAGCTACTACAACGCCAACACACCGGAAACCGCCGACACCCTTTTGGAGCGGGCTGTTGCGGAAGGTGCTGAGGTCGTATTTACCACAACCCCCCGCCTGAACAGAGCTACCCTGAAAGCCGCCATCAAGCATCCTAAGGTCAAGTTTTTCAACTGCAGCGTAGACGTTCCCTATTCCAGCGTCCGCAGCTACTATTGCCGCATTTATGAAGCCAAATTCATCACCGGCGCCATTGCCGGCGCTATGGCCAACAATGACCGGATCGGCTACATCGGCTCTTACCCCATCTACGGTGTTCCCGCCTCCATCAACGCTTTCGCTCTGGGTGCGCAGATGACCAACCCCCGAGCCCGGATCGATCTGCGCTGGTCCTGTCAAAAGGGCGAGCCTGTGAAGGATTTTATTGATGCAGGTTATCAGGTAATTTCCAACCGGGATGTGCCGACACCCTATATGAACTATTTGGAATTCGGTGAGTACGGCACTTACCTGGTAGAAGAAGATAAGACCCTTACACCGCTGGCTTCTCCCTGCTGGCTGTGGGGCAGCTTCTATGAGCGCATGATCGGCACCATTTTGGCCGGCAACTTGGAAACCAACCGGGGTGAGCAAAAGGCCATGAACTACTGGTGGGGTATGGACAGCGGTGTCATCGATGTGGAGTTCTCCAAAAAACTCCCCGAAAGCATGCGTTATCTGGCAGACATGCTTCGCTACAGCCTGGCCCACGGCACACTGGATATCTTCCACCGCCGCATCACCGCTCAGGATGGTTCGGTAAAGAATGACGGCTCTGCGCACTTTACCGCCGACCAACTGCTGCACATGGATTGGCTGTGCGATAATATCGACGGTTGTATCCCCCAGTTTCACGAGATTGAGCCCTTCGCCCAGCCTATGGTGCGGGAGTTAGGTGTGTATAAAGATCTGATTCCGCCTGAAAAGGAGGCCGACACGCTATGAGGATTCTTGCCGTTTCCGACGAAGAAAGTCCTGCTCTGTGGGACTACTATGTCCCCGGCAAGCTGAAAGAATACGATCTTATTATCTCCTGCGGAGATCTGAAAGCGTCCTATCTTTCCTTCCTTGTAACGATGAGCAACAAACCGGTGCTGTATGTCCATGGCAACCACGATGGACGCTATGCCCAAACCCCTCCCGAAGGCTGCGACTGCATCGAAGACCGGGTGGTTACCTACAACGGTGTTCGTATTTTGGGTCTAGGTGGCTGCCTTTGGTATCACGAAGGGCCGCATCAGTACACGGAACGGCAAATGCGCCGCAGAATCCGAAAGCTCCGCTTCCAGCTTTGGAAAACCAAAGGCGTGGATATCGTCGTTACCCATGCGCCCCCAAGGGGTGTAGGTGATGCCAACGATAATGCCCACCGTGGATTTGAATCTTTACTGGAGCTGCTGGATCGGTACAAACCCCAATATCTGCTCCATGGCCATGTCCATACCAACTACGGCATGGACACCGTCCGGGAGCATACATACAATACCACAACCGTCATCAACACCTGCGAGCGCTATGTGCTGGACATTCCCGACCGCGAATACCCCGCAAAGCATTGGAACCAACTGATCTGGGCCAAACGGATGCGCGGCGATGACGACCTTTACTAACCGGGAGGTACATTATGTTTCAAGGCTTCACCCCGGAAACCTTTGATTTCCTATGGGGCATCCGCATGAATAACAACCGGGATTGGTTTCTGCAGCACAAGCAGCAATACATTGATTCTCTTTACGAGCCTATGAAAGCTTTGGGCAAAGAGCTGTTTGATCCGTTCATTGAAAAGCCGGGTAATCTGCTGAAAGTCAGCCGCATCTACCGGGATGCCCGGCTCCACCACCCCGACCCCTATAAAGAAAGTCTGTGGATCTGCATCCGGCAGGATGTGGATTGGTGGGCAGAAAATCCCTGCCTGTTTTTTGAGATCGCGCCGGAAGGGGCCAGCTACGGCTTTGTGAACTGGAAACCGAAGGTCTCCACCATGGAAGATTTCCGGCGGGATATCAGCGCACGGCCGGAACAGTTTTTGGAACTGATCGCGCAGACGGAAGCCGCCGCCGGAATTCCCATCACGGCAGACTGTTACAAGCGCCCCAAGGAGACGGACGACCCCCGGCTTGCCCCTTACTTTGCCTGGAAGGGCAATATTGCCTGCTGCCGGGAACTGACTCCGGGAGACGCGCTCTTTACACCGGACCTTGCAGATGAAGTACGGAATTTCTTTGAAGCGCTGATTCCTTTCTATGACTACTGGAATCGCTTCAGAATATAAAATCAGCGGGATGCTTAGGCATCCCGCTGGTTTTCGCTTTGGAAAAACAAGGCCCTCAGTCACTATGTAGATGGGGAATTATCAAGATTTCTCTCGGTTTCCCCACCTTTGGACGCATCCTCTGTTCGCATCAAACCGGCGCGCTGACCGTGATACACTTGACGAAAATGTAACAGCACTTTCAAACTCCGTCGTCACAGCTTTTGAAGGTTCTGTTTGTTTCCGTCCACAGCTATTTTGCCCCAAAACCGCGAAGCTATACAAAAAAATTCAACCGTAACGGGCATACAGCTGCAGTGCGTCCGAAAACCTGTCTTCATACTGGGGGCAGCCAAAAATTCCGATCAAAATATAGCCTTCGCCGTTGTGAAACAGCGACATCAGGCAGCTTCCTGCCTTTTTGGTGGTGCCTGTCTTCATGCCGCAGGCATCGGCACAGTAGTATTTGGAATCCGGCTGCAGCAAATAGTTGGTGCTGCGGTATGTATGCGTCTCACCGTTTTCGTACATCACACTGGTCTTGCTTAAGCTGCAGTAGTGCCGCAGCAGAGGATGCTCCATAGCAAGCAGCGCAATGGCCAGCATATCCCGGGCAGTGGTATAGTGGTCAAACCGGTCCAGGCCGTCCGGGGTGGCAAAATGGGTGCCGGTCAATCCCAGTTTCTGTGCCTGCCGGTTTACCTCCTCCATAAACAGCTCTACCGCTTGTTCCGGCGGATAGGCGGGGTCCTCTGCCAGGATTCTTCCCGTCGCCGCCGCTGTCGCGTAGGCGGCATCGTTTCCGCTTTGCATCATCATGCCCTGGATCAGCAGTTCCACCGATACCCGGTCTCCTGGGCTGACCCAAGCCACGGAGGATGCTGGGTCGATCCAGGTGGTCTCCTGGCCACAGGTGATCCTGGTTCCCGGCCGCAAATACTGCAGCGCAACATAGGCCGTAAACAGCTTTGTCAGACTGGCCGGGGCGATCTGCTTCTGCATGTCTCCCAGCGTAAAGAGCAGCTGGCCGGATGCGCAATCGTACACAAAGGCATTGCGGGCCTTCAGCTGATAGTCCGGGTCCACCGCCGGTTTTTGGGATACCGGTACATACGCCGTTGGCTGCACCTTTTCTTCCGACTCCGTTTCCGTCGGCATGGTTGGAGGCGCTGTGGTCGTTTGCGGAAGCAGCGAAACCGCCGGGATCCCGGAAGAAGGGGACGGTTGGGTAAGCCAACTGCAGAAGAACGCACCGATGCTCACAAACAGCAGTGCCGCCAACATAACCGCCAGCAGCTTTCTCATTTCCCCACCCCCCGCTTCAGATCTGTCTTGTAAGAATCACATACTTTTTCCGGCAATATCTTTGATCACTTCACCTGCGATCAGCAGGCCTGCCACGGAAGGAACAAAGGCAACGCTTCCCGGAAGCGAGCGCCGTCCCTCCGGCAGTTCCTCGGTGGAGCTTTCCGAAGAAGCCACAGGTTCTTCTGTAGAAAACAGCACTTTTACACCCTTGAAGCCCCGCTTGGCGCACTCCTTGCGCATTACCCTTGCCAACGGGCAAACAGAGGTCTTGGCAATATCGGTAATTTGAAATTTTGTGGGATCCAGCTTGTTGCCGGTTCCCATGGAGCATAGGATGGGTGTACCGACTGCTTTTGCGTTGGCGATCAGTGCCAGCTTAGCAGTAACGGTATCGATGGCATCGACAATATAATCATATTGGGTAAAATCAAACAGATCCGCCGTATCCGGGCCGTAAAATGTGTTGTAAACCGTGACGCTGATCGCCGGATTGATATCCATCACCCGCGCTCTGGCTGCTTCCGCCTTGTTCATGCCTACAGTGGAATGGAGGGCAAGCAGCTGCCGGTTGATATTGGTAGGGCTGATGGTATCATGGTCGATGAGATCCAGCGCACCGATGCCGCTTCTGGCCAGTGCTTCTACCACATAGCCGCCCACTCCACCCAGGCCAAACACCGCTACCCGTGCATTTTTCAGTTTCTCCATGGCATCACTGCCAAGAAGTAATTGGGTTCTGGAAAAAGGATTCACAGCGATACCTCCCGATAGTTTTCTTTATCCTATCACGGCTTTGCCGCTAAGTCAAAGAAATTGTAGTATAGTCAATGATCGTCCTGTGGTCATTTGCCGTATTGACAATTCAGGACTATCCGCATATAATATCTCCAACTCAATAGGACAGTTCGTGACCATCCTGTCGGTAAACAAAACTAGGATTTTGAAATGGGCGCGCTGCGCCCATTTTTTGATGGACGCAGTGCGTCCTTTTTTTATTTGGAGGTAGCTTTTTGAAAAACCGTTCTGCTTATCTTGCCCATGCTGCGTTGATCGGTGCCATGTACGCGGCGCTGACTCACCTGCAAAACATCCTGATCCCCGGCTCCGCCACCTGGGCCATCCAGTTCCGGACATCGGAAGCGCTGTGTGTGCTGGCCTTTTTTACCCCCGCGGCCATCCCCGGTCTCAGCGCCGGCTGTTTTCTCTTTAACCTGACCTATGGCGCCGCCCTGCCCCTGGACGCGCTGGTCGGCACTTTGGCCACTGCCCTTGCCTGCGGCGGCATGTATCTGATTCGGAAGCTGCCTGTGATTGGTCTCTGCCTGCCCGCTCTGTTTAATGCGTTTTTGGTAGGTTGGGAACTGACCGTGTATATCGGCGGTGGATTCTGGCTCAATGCTCTGTATGTGGCTATCGGCGAGCTGGCTGTTCTGTTCACACTGGGCTTGCTGCTGTATACTACACTGAAAAAGCGGGGTTTGGATCGCCGTTTATTTGGCCATTCCGCAGATTGAAAATACTGACTTTTGTGGTATACTATCGGCGAGGATGTGATAATCATGATCAATTTTCAGCCTTTGACCCTGGCAGACCGCAGCCGTTGTGAGCGGTACCTGCTGGATGGCACCGAGCGGGGCTGTGAATATTCTTTTGCCAACCTATATCTTTGGGGCCGCCAGCGCTGCGCGGAAATCTGCGGTCAGCTTGTGCTGTTTTCCCAGTTTAACCGCCGGACGGTGTATCCGTTCCCCGCAGGCAATGCGGATAAAAAGTGTGCTTTGGATGCCATTATTACCGATGCCCGGGAACGGGGCATTCCCTGCCGCATCACAGGATTAAACCAGGAAGGTATTGCATATATTGAGCAGGAATATCCCGGCCAATTCCGTTTTCATTGCGACCGGGATTCTTACGACTATGTATATGATATCCATGACCTGGCTGATTTAAAAGGCCGCAAATATCAAAAAAAGCGCAATCACTTCAACCGCTTCCGGGATCGTTTTCCATACTACACGACGGAACCTCTTTCAGCACAGAACATTTCTGCTGTGACCGAAATGGCGGAAAGCTGGTATGAAGACCGGCTTCGGGAAGATCCCCAAGGAGACTACCACATGGAGCGGGCCGCGCTGAAAAAAGCTCTGGCCCACTATGAGGCACTGGGTATGGAAGGCCTGGTGCTTCGGGACGGCGCGCAGATCCTGGCCCTTACTCTGGGCAGCCGCCTGTCGGATAACACCTACGACATCCATTTTGAAAAGGCCCGGCAGGATGTAGACGGTGCTTATACGGTGATTAATTGCGAATTTGCCCGGTATCTGCGGGCCCAGCATCCGGAATTGACTTTTTTGAACCGGGAAGATGATTTGGGCCTGGAAGGTCTGCGGAAAGCAAAGCTCAGCTACTGCCCCCACCATTTGGTAGAAAAATGCTGGGCATGTCTGTTGGAGGACGGATATGACTATTAACAAACCTGCTTCCACCCAAATTCCCCAGCTTTGGGATCTTTGGCGGGAAGCCTTTGGCGACTCCGGTGAATTCCTGGATGCCTTTTTTGAAACCGCCTTTTCCCCGGAGCGCTGCCTATGCGCCACCGGAGACGGAAAGGTCGTCGCCGCTGTTTATTGGTTCGACTGCGAACTGCGGGGTAAAAAAGTGGCCTATCTTTACGCCCTTGCCACAGCTGTGAGCCACCGGGGACACGGCATTGCCCACATTCTGATGGAGCAGGTCCATTCTCTTTTGGCCCAGCGGGGTTATGAGGGTGTGATCCTGGTGCCTGGAAAAGAAAACCTTTTTTCTTTCTATGAATCCATGGGCTACCGCACCTGCACCCGGATGGGCGAACTGGTCTGCTCCGGAGCGCCGGAGGATGTGCAGCTGCGCCGGGTGACCCCGGAGGAGTATGCCCAGGAGCGGCGGAATCTGTTCGCTCTGATCGAGCCCGGTGCTGTTCTGCAGGAAGGCGAAAATATGGCATTCCTGTCCACCCAGGCAGAGCTGTATATCGGGCAAAACTGCCTGCTGGCAGCTACCCGGGAAGGAAGCACTTTGATAGGCCTGGAACTGCTGGGTGATCATCAGGTTGCCCCTGCCATCGTGCAGACTTTGGGCTATACCATGGGCTGCTTCCGGGTTCGGGGTCAAAGCCGACCCTTTGCCATGTATCTCCCCCTGGGTGACAGTACGCTGGCTGCTCCTACCTATTTCGGCCTTGCTTTTGACTAAAATAATCCCCGTGCTGCGCACGGGGATTTCCTTTTATTCTTTTACAGTGCCGTCGGAATTGAACAGCGGCAGCTTTTCCAGATAGATCAGGTCTTCCCGATCCTGGGCATCGCCCTCTGCCAGAATCGCCATGCGGCCGCAGATAATACCGCCTGCCTTCTCTACCAGCGCTTCCAGTGCCTTCAGGCTCTCGCCGGTGGAGATCACATCGTCCACCACCAGGATCTTCTTACCCTTCATCAGCTGCGCGTCTGCACCGTCCAGATAGAGGGTCTGCTCCTTTGCGGTGGTAATAGACTTGACGGAGGAAGAGAACACTTCCTTCATGTACAGCTTGGGTGCCTTACGGGCCAGAATGTACTTGGCATCTCCTGCCTGGCGGGCCATTTCGTGGGCCAGGGGAATACCCTTTGCCTCAGCAGTGATGATATAGTCATACTCCGGCGCTCTGGCCAGCAGTTCCCGGGCGCAGGCAACGGTCAGTTCCTGGTCACCAAAGATCACGAAGCCCGCAATATACAGATCATCGGTTACGGGGCAAATGGGCAGATCCCGGTCAAGACCGGCAACATTCATACGGTAATACATAGAAGGATCTCTCCTTTGACAAATAGTGATAGTATTATTATACCTTTACAGTGAAAAATGTCAATCCAAAAGGCCAATACGACTATAAATGATCGTTTATGCGGGCAGTGCCCGCTGACAATTCGTGCACGGTGCTGTGCTTATCGTTACTTCCCTGTGCCCGCTCGATTCGTTACTGCGGTGCTAAATGATCGTTTATAGGTGCAGCGATGCTGCACAGTTGAAAGTTAAGAGTTGAAAGTTATTGTGTCGGCTTCGCCGACTATTTAAAATCATTTGCGTTAGCAAATACCATAACGCTTAACTCTCAACTAAGCCGTTAGGCGCATAAGGGGCATTGTACTTCGGGTAATTCTCACAGAAAAAGAATCTGCGAAAGTGCCAAAAATACTTAGAAATTTTTGTGATTTTTTCTGAAATTGTGCTTGACAAATCAGCAAAAGGGTGGTAAGATAATCGGGCGCGTGTAGGGGAATTCTGCGCGTGCACTGCGATGATGCAGGAGATTGCTCGGAAACGAGGTAACTTCTGCGGAGTATGTCCGGTCATCGGGCGGCTGAACTGCTTCTGTTTTGCGCTGCGTATATCGCTGCGGCAGGGGAAAGGTCGGCCTTGCGTCGGCCATTTTTCTTGGCCTGGAATGATACGCACGGTAGCGTGAACAAACAGTTCGACCGTACCCAGACATCTACGCAAACTGAGTACGATATTCAAGGAGGAAAACAAACCATGGCAAACCAGGAAATGATCCGCATCCGGCTGAAGGCTTACGATCACCAGCTGATCGACTCCAGCGCTGCAAAGATCGTGGAGACCGCTAAGCGCAACGGCGCTGCTGTTTCCGGCCCCATCCCGCTGCCCACCAAGAAGGAAGTCGTTACCATCCTTCGCGCTGTTCATAAGTATAAGGACAGCCGTGAGCAGTTCGAGCGCAGAACCCACAAGAGACTGATCGATATTCTCAACCCCAACCAGAAGACCGTTGAGGCTCTGATGAGCCTGGATCTTCCCGCTGGCGTTGAAATTGAGATAAAGCTGTAATCCTTATACATTATATAAGGATTCACCGCTGCCCGCACTGTTCAAGCATCGGGCGGACGGGTCATGTTGGCAAGCCTCCCAATGGGCTGTCAACCAATAACCTAAAAAAGGAGAAAACCAAAGATGAAAAAGGCAATCATCGGCAAGAAAGTGGGCATGACCCAGATCTTCGATGAGACCGGCAAGGTAATCCCTGTTACCGTTGTGGAAGCAGGCCCCTGCGTTGTCACTCAGAAGAAGACCAACGAAACCGACGGCTACGAAGCCGTACAGCTGGGCTTTGAGGATATCAAGGAGTCCAAGCTGACCAAGCCCGAAGCTGGCCACCTGAAGAAGGCCGGCGTTGAGGCAAAGAAGCACCTGAAGGAGTTCCGTCTGGAAAACACCGCTGCTCTGAATGTGGGCGACGTTGTTAAGGCTGACACCTTCGCAGCCGGCGACTGGATCGATGTCACCGGTATTTCCAAGGGTCATGGCTACCAGGGCGTTATCAAGCGCCACGGCGCACACCGCACCGACATGACTCACGGCGGCGGCCCTGTCCACCGTCATGCAGGTTCCATGGGCGCATCTTCTCACCAGTCCCGCATCTTCAAGGGCAAGATCGGCGCTGGCCAGATGGGCAACGAGCAGGTCACCATTGAGAATCTGGAAGTTGTTAAAGTTGA